>CANHTE010000026.1 GCA_947462945.1 Acetobacteraceae bacterium | reverse complement strand
GCATCGCAGCATCATGGAACAGAGCGCCTCAGCACGTCCACAGTCTTGGCAGCACCGGCGGCAGGCCAAGTGCGGCCGCGCGCAGCGCCGGAATGGCCCCTGCCATGGCCCCCCGCACCGCCCCCGCGCTGCCAAGAAAGCGCAGCAGCAACAATCCAGGCCGCAGCAGCGAGGCCGCACCTGCCGTCAAATCCCGCGCCAGATCACGATGCCGCCCGGCATCCTCGGCCAGCAGCAGGATCATGCCCAGCGAATCCGCGCCATCCAGGCCAAAGGCTGCATCGCGCGCCTCGGCCTCCAGGGCCATCGCATCGGCCCAGACCAGCCGTTCGCCCTGATGCAGCCGCCAGGAATCATGCAGCCCGCCATGCCGCCAGGCCTCGCCCCGCGCGATGCGGCCGAGCACGACGGATTCGGCGGCCAGCAGCGTGCCGCCGGGCGCCACGCGCGCTTCCATCCGGCGCCTCAGCCGCGCTCCATCGAACAGGATCGCCTCCTGCGGCAGGAATTCCAGGACGGCGCCCTCGGCCACGCTGATTCGCGTAGCGATGTGCGAGGCGTCACCCAGGCTGCGGTAAATCTTCTCGGCCGCCGGGGTGGTGATCTGCGCCCGCGCGCCGGCGTGAAGGGTCATCCCGGATTCGATGGAGTCGCCACCGGCCAGCCCGCCCGCCACATTGACGAAGGCCGCTTCCAGCGGGGCGCCGGGCTCGGGCGTCGGGAAGAGGATGCGCAAGGGCGAGGCCTGGTGCAGCCGGGCCAGGCCATGCGCCGCAACTTCCAGCGAGGCGGCGCCAATGGCGCGTTGATGTCGAATCATGCGGGAAGAAGCTTGGCCGGCAAGCAGCGGCCGTGGCAAGCTTGCCGCCATGGAACTCTTTGTCACGCTCGGCGCGCAGCGCTATCGCATCCAACGCCCCTGGGGCGCCGTTCCCGATGGCGCCGGCCGCGTCAGTGACGTGGCGGTGGACGCCGAGGGCCGCATCTTCGTCCTGCTCCGCGCCGATGCCTATGTGGACCCCGCCGCCGCCACCGTCATCGTCCTCGACGCCCAAGGCAAGCGCCTGGATGCCTGGGGCGAGGCCGTGGCCGATGGCCATATGTTCGCCGTCGCGCCGGATGGCAGCGTGCATGTCGTGGACCGGGACGCCCATGAAATCATCCGCTTTGATGTGGAGGGTGAGCGGCTGGGCTCTCTCGGCACGCGCCATGCCCCGGGCGCCCCGTTCAACAGCCCCTGCGACATCTGCTTCGCGCCGGACGGGACGATGTTCGTCGGCGATGGCTATGCGGCCTCGCGCATTCATCGCTTCAAGCCGGATGGTACGCCCGATGGCGGCTGGGGCGAGCCGGGGCGCGGGCCGGGCCAGTTCTGCACCCCGCATGCCGTCTGGATGAACCATCACGGCGAACTCGCCGTCGCTGACCGTGACAATAGCCGCGTGCAGATTTTCACCGCCTCGGGGACCTTCCTCCGTGAGATCACGGATGTGCACAAGCCGATGGATATCGTCGCCGACGCCGAGGGGAATTGGTGGGTGACGGACCAGGTGCCGCGCCTCTCCGTCTTCTCGCGCCAGGGGGCGCTGCTGGGCCGGGCGCGGGCGGTGCTGAATGGCGCGCATGGCCTGGCGCTGCACCCGGATGGCAGCGTGCTGCTGGCGGAGATGAATCCCTCGCGGCTGACGCGGCTTCAACCGGTCTGAGCATGGGGGCCGTTTGGGCCCCAGCGAAAACGCTGGAACGGCGCCGGCGAGGCCTTCTCAAGCAGGCTCCAGGCGCCGGTGTTGCGAAGCTTGCGGGCGCCCTATCGGACCGCGGTGATGGTGGCGGGGGATGCCTTGCGCGGGCGGCGGCCCAACGACCAATTGGGCGCGAGGCGCACCTCCGGATTCGGCACCGTCCAGCAGGCACCGTCCTCATCGAGGAACACCACCCACATCAGGTGCGATTCCGGACCGTAATCCATCACGAAATGCGCGAGGCCGGGGCCACGCGGCGTTGACATCGGCAAGGGGGGATTGAGCTGCTGCAGCATGGTCGCGCTTTCGTCAGTGGCTTCCGTCGCTTCGGCTCGAGGCGCCGGTTCCCCACAACCCCGAATGCGCCGGAAGGTTGCACGGCGCGCGGGCCGATCAGATGGTGCTCATCTGATCTGCGCCGGATCTGGCTTTCCCGCGCCGCGCGTCCCCCCTTGGCGCGATCTCAGCCCTTCTTCGCCTTGAAGGCCGTGAAGTGCGGTGCTTCCTTGACGATGCGGTTTTCCATCTTGATCAACATGCCGCCCTCGGCCGCGCCCTTCAGATAGGCGCCCCAGGCGGGGTCCGCCGCCATCGCCGCGCGGCGCTGCTCGCGGTCCCCCTGGTCCTTGTAGCCCCAGAGGTGAACCACGGTGTTCAGCTCGCCCTCGATCGTCGTGTACCAGCCCAGGCAATTCTCCAGGTATTTCAGCTGAAGCGGCCAGGCCTTCTCCTCATAGAGCTTGACGAAATCCGCCATACGGTTCGGCAGGCAGGTGTAGATGCGCAGGTCAATAATCATGGGGCGTTTCCTGGGTTGGATTGGAATTCCCGCATCATCACTGACCTGCGCTGGCTGTAAACCTACTGGATATCCACCGGCACCAGGTCCTGGAACCAGGATTGCGCGCTGGTGAAGTTGCGCACCCGGCGATGCATCGCGCGCGGGTTCAGGTCATGCACGATGAACAGCCAGGGCGGATTGTCCACGATGCGCGCATGGGCACGGGCATAGGCCGCGTTGAACTCGCTTTCATTCGTGGCGCGTTCCAGGGCCGCGAAGGCCGTCTCGAACTCCGGGTCATTGAATTGCGGCCAGTTGAAGCCGTTGGGCGGCGTGAAGGCCTGCAGGAAATAGCGCGCCGCCACACTCGGATCGCTGGAGGGCGAGGAGGGGTTGAGCGCGAGCGAGCCCGCCAGCACCGGTGCGCCGGGTGGGCTGCGCGTGGCCTGCAACAGGGTGTTCCACTCCGTCACCTCGAAGGTGACGTTCACGCCGCAGGCTTGGCGAAGATTCTGCTGCAGGAACTCATTCATCGGCAGCGGCAGCATCTGGCCCGAGCCAGAGGTGGAGATCATCACCTTGAAGCTCAGCGGGCGCTGCGCGTTGAAGCCGGCTTCCGCCAGCATGCGCCGGCCGCGCTCGGGGTCAAAGCTGTAGCGGTTTTGCGGCGTGCCGAAATTCGGGTCATTGGGCTTCAGCCAGCCGACCGAGGGCTCCGCCGTGCCGTTCAGCAATTGCACGAGGCCGGCGCGATCCACGCAGTAATTCAGCGCCTGGCGAACGCGAACGTCACGGAAGGGCGTCTCGCCCCCCATCTGGAAGAACCAGGGCCAGACATGCGGATAGCTGCCGGTGGTGATGTTGAAGCCAGCCTGCCGGAGCGAGGGGATGGCATCGGGCGGCGGCACCTCGATCCAGTCCACCTGGCCCGAGCGCAGGGCGGCCAGGCGCGTCGTCGCCTCCGGCATGGGCAGCAGCAGCACGCGGTCCAGGCGGGGCACGCGGGCGCGGTCCCAATAGCCATCATTCTTGGACAGCTCGGCCGAGGTGCGGGGCACGAAGCGGCTCAGGCGGAAGGGGCCGGTGCCGGCCGGCGGCAGGGCCGCCACGCGGGCCCAATCCCGCCCACCCTGCTCGAAGCTCTGCGGGCTGGTGAACAGGATATAGACGGCCATGTAGGGGAAGTAGGAGGCGATGCGGTTGGTGCGGAAGGCGATGGTCCGCTCATCCACCTTGCGGTAGCTCTCCATGATGGGGATGCGCGCGCGGGTGATGGCCGAGCCCTGCGCCTCGAATTGCGGCGACTGGTTGTTGAAATAGCGCTCCAGGTTCCAGATCACGGCATCGGCGTTGAAGGGCGTGCCGTCATGGAAGCGCACGCCTTCGCGCAGCGTGAACAGCCAGGTCTGCGGATCGGCCGCGTCCTGCCGCCAGGACTCTGCCAGGCCGGGGCGCAGCCCCGCCGGCGCATCGGCGCGCGAGAGGTCCCACAGCACCAATCCTTCAAAGACCGGATAGCCGAGGAAGCGCATCCCCTCGAAGCCGTTATTCGGCATGCCGGTCGTGGTCGGCACATCGGCCGCCGTCATGGCGATGCGCAGCACGCGTTGCGGCGTTTGCTGCGCGATGGCAGGCAGCGCCAGCAGGGCAGCGGCGAAGCCGAGCCCCATGGCCTTGAGCGTGAACCTCATGAAGCGTCTCCCGGAAATGATGTCGCATGGCATCAGTGGCGAGCCCCGAGCGCAAGAGGGGGCGCCAGCGGGGAGTGGGCCGTCACGATCCACGGCCCGGGCAGTTTTGGCCAGAAAAGCGGCATATTGCCCGAAATCGCAGTTTGCCCGTCGCGCGGTGGGCCAAGTCTGGCGGAGCGGCCTCCCGAAAGCGGGAGGCAAATGAGGGGCATGCCTGCCAAGGACCGGGAAGCGCTCTTCCGGAAATTGGCACGGCAGCAGCCAAAAACCGAAGATTTCAAATTCGAAATGATGTCGCTTTGCCGGTTTCCTTAAGGCTTCCTCAAAGAATTCACCGGCATTCTTCGCCCATGGAAAACATCGGAAGCTCTCGGCCCCCCCTCTCGCCCGATGCCGCGCTGTTCGAGGCGCTGGTGCAAAGCCGGCCCAGTACGGATCGCCCCCAGGCCGAGGAGCTGGCCGATCTCGTCCTGCGCCTCGCCAGTGCCGTCCGCCAGACCACGGTCGCCTTGCGTGAGGCCTCCGCCTGCCTGGCGCATGAGCGCGGCGGCCCGCGCCTGCCCGAATTGCTGGCCCGGGCCGAGGCAGCTTCGCTGGACCAGGTGGATTGCACCACGGCGCTGATCCGGCATCTGGCGCCCAAACTGGCCGCCTGAGATTTGCTCAGGCGCTCTCCCGCGCCTTGCCGGGCTTATGGACCTTCACCGCGCTCTGCTCGGCGAGGATTTCGCCGATGCTCTGGCGCAGCAGCCGGATATCGCGAATGCGGCCGAAGCTCGGCCGGTGGAACAGGGCCACATCGCGCATGTGCCGCCCGCCCTTGATGCGCCGATAGGCCACCATGTCATCCAGCAGCGCCCCCACCTGAATGGCGAGCTGCGGCATGAAGGAAACCCCCGAGCCAGCCGCGATCATCTGCCGCAGCGTCTCCAGGCTCGCCGCCTGCAAATCGGGCGAGCCCTCGCGCAGCCGGGAAGGGCAAAGCTGCATGGCCTGTTCGCGCAGGCAATGCCCCTCGGCCAGCAGGATGAGTTCGGCCACCGGAATGTCGTCGGGGCTGACGGCCTCCACCTGGGCCAGGGGGTGGTCCCGCGGGACGGCCAGCGCCAGTTCCTCGCGGAACAGCGGCAGCTCCGTCAGTTCCGCCTCGCCCAGGGGGCTGGTGGCGAGCAGCGCGTCCAGCTCCCCCTCCTCCAATTGCCGCACCAAAGCGCGGGTATGGCCTTCGGTCAGCAGCAGCTTCAATTCCGGATAGCGCGCCCTGAGCGGCTTCAGCAGAAAAGGCACGAGGTAGGGGCCGAGGGTGGAGATCACACCCAGCCGCAGCGTGCCCGTCAAAGGCTCGGCGCCGATGCGCACCACCTCGAACAGCCGGCGCGCTTCGCTGATGATGCGCCGCGCCTGGGCCACCACCTCCTCACCGCGTCGCGTCAGCAGCACGCCACGCGGACTGCGCTCGAAGATCTCGACGCCCAGTAACTCCTCCAGCTTGCGGAGCTGGCCCGAAAGGGTCGGCTGGCTGACGCCGCAGGATTGCGCCGCGCGGCCGAAATGCAGGTGCTCGGCCACCGCCGTGATGTATTCGAGATCGCGCAGGCTCAATCCGGCGAGGTTCATGCGATTCCCCAGGGCGTTGCTTGACAGGCAGCATTCTCGCCCTTAGGTCGGACCGCAAGGGGCAACGCGATCACCCCGTGAGGCTTCGGCCCAAGCATCGCATCCTTCTCGTTTGGATGCTGCACCATGCCCTCTCCTGATATCATCACGCCCTCCCAATTGGCCCGCCGTATCGGCCTGCCCGATGCACCCATCCTGCTGGACGTCCGCACGCCTGAGGATTTCGACGCCGATCCGCGCGCGCTGCCCTGCGCCATCCGCGCCTCCCACACCGATGTCGCGACCTGGGCGGAAGCCTGGCGCGGCCGCGATGTCGTCGTGAGCTGCCAGAAGGGGCTGAAGCTCAGCCAGGGGGTGGCGGCCTGGCTGCGCCATCACGGCGCGCGGGCCGAAAACCTGGAGGGGGGCTTCCTCGCCTGGGCCGAAGCGGGGTTGCCGCTGGTCACGCCCACCCATGTCCCGCCGCGTGATGCCCAAGGGCGCACGCTCTGGGTCACGCGGGCGCGGCCCAAGGTGGACCGGATCGCCTGCCCCTGGCTGATCCGCCGCTTCGTGGACCCTCAGGCCGTGTTCCTGTTCGTGGCCCCGGCCGAAGTCGGGGCCGTGGCCGAGCGCTTCGGCGCCACGCCCTTTGACATCGAGGGCGTCTTCTGGTCGCATCGCGGCCCGCTTTGCACCTTTGACGTGATGATCCAGGAGTTTGGCCTGAAGCTGCCCGCGCTGGATCATCTGGCCCTGCTGGTGCGCGGCGCCGATACCGCTGATCTCTCGCTGGCGCCGGAAGCCGCCGGCCTGCTGGCCGCCTCGCTCGGCCTCTCGCGCATGCATCGCGAGGACCTGGCGCAGCTCGACGCCGGCCTCACCCTGTATGACGCGTTTTTCCGCTGGTGCCGAGATGCCGCGCAGGAGACCCATAACTGGCCGGCAGGGCGCCCGGCATGAGCGCCTTGCCCAGCTTCAATGAGGCCCTGCGCGTCTGGGCGCGCATCGGCTGTCTTTCCTTCGGCGGGCCGGCCGCGCAAATCGCCATGATGCAGCGCGAGGTGGTGGATGAACGCCATTGGGTGAGTGACCGTCGTTTCCTGCATGCGCTGAATTTCTGCATGCTGCTGCCCGGGCCCGAAGCCATGCAGCTTGCCACCTATCTTGGCTGGCTGATGCATGGGGTGAAGGGCGGTGTGGCAGCCGGCTTGCTGTTCGTGCTGCCGGGTGCGCTGGTGATGCTGGCCCTCTCGTTCATCTACGCGCTGCTGGGCGATGTGCCGCTCATCGCCGGGCTTTTCTTCGGGCTGAAATGCGCCGTGCTGATCCTGGTGCTGGAGGCGCTGCTGCGTGTCGCCCGGCGTGCCTTGAAGGGTGCGCTGCCCTGGGCGCTGGCGGCGGCGGCCTTCCTCGCCTTGTTTGTCCTGGGCCTGCCCTTTCCCGTGGTGGTGCTGGGCGCGGCCGCCATCGGCTATGCGGTGCCGGGCGCCTTCGCCGCCGGCGGGCACGGCAAACCGCGAGAGGGCGGGCCGGCGGCGCTCGATGCGGCCTTGGCGGCTGATCCCGGGCGCATTGCGGCCATGGCGCCGCTGGCCCGCCGGGCCGGGCTGGTGGCGCTCGCGCTCTGGGTCTGGCCGGTTGCGCTGCTCATGCCGGTGGGGGGCGTCTTTGCCGATATCGCCTGGTTCTTCTCCAAGATGGCGGTGGTGACCTTTGGCGGCGCCTATGCGGTGCTGGCCTATGTGGCACAGGAGGCGGTGGAGCATTATCGCTGGCTTTCGGCGCCCGAAATGCTGGCCGGCCTGGGCCTGGCCGAGACCACGCCCGGGCCGCTCATCCTCGTGCTGCAATTCGTGGGTTTCCTGGCAGGCTGGCGCGATGGCGGGGCATGGGCCGCCGTGGGTGGCGCCACGCTGACGCTCTGGGTGACCTTCCTGCCCTGCTTTGCCTGGATTTTCCTGGGGGCCCCCTATGTCGAGAAACTGCATGACATGCCGCGCCTCAAGGGTGCGCTGGCGGGGGTGACGGCGGCGGTGGTGGGCGTCATCGCCAACCTCGCCTTGTGGTTCGGGCTGCGGGTCCTCTTCGCGCGGATGGTGGATGGGCCCTTGGCCCTGGCCCTGCCGGACCTCTCAAGCCTGCAACCCATGGCACTGCTGTTGAGCCTGCTGGCGGGTCTCTGCCTGTTTCGCTTCAAGCTCGGCGTCGTGCCCGTGCTCGCGCTGACGGCAGGGGCGGGCCTTGGTCTCGCGCTTATCGCGCCCTGAGCGCCCGCCACACCTGCCGCAGCCCCACCATTTGCTGGGCAAACCAGCCGCCCGAGACATAGGCGGCGGGCGCCCCCGGGTCACCTGTGCGGGGATAAAGGCCGCGGTTGAAATCCGCCGTACGGAACAGCCAGTCCCAGACCGGCAGAAGCACGCCGTAATTCTTGCCGGAATGTCCCACGCTCAGCACGCCGTGATGCAGCCGGTGAAAGCGTGGACTGACCAGCAGCCGCTCCCCCACCGCGCCGAAATCAAGACGCAGATTCGCGTGGCTCAGGCTCTCGGCGAGGCGCAGCACGAGCAGGATGATGGGGAATTGCCCGGGCGGCACGCCGATGGCGACCGCGATCACGGCGAACCAGGCGGCGGCGATCACGTCATCCAGCACGTGGTTGCGGTCATCGGTCCAGAAGGTCATCTGCGTCTGGGCGTGATGGATGGAATGCAGCGCCCACCACCAGCCGAGGCTGTGCTGAAAGCGGTGGCGCCAATACTCCGCGAAATCCAGGATCACGATGTAGAACGCCAGCGCCACCAGCGGCCATTCGCGCAGCCAGGGCAGGAAGGTCTCCAGCGTGGGCGGGACGAAGCCGCTATCGGCAATCCAGCCCTCGATGCGGGCGGAAGCCGTGAAGAAGAGGAGGAAGCCCAGCAAGGGCAGGATGCCCAGGCGCGTCAGCAGCGTATAGGTGACATCCGTCCAGACCCGGCGCTGGCTTGCCCAGTGTTCCACCGGGCGCCATTTTTCCAGGGGAAGGCAGATGGCCGTGACGACGATGATCTGGATGGCGCCGAAGACGAAGAAATCCATCCACTCGAAGGCTTCCTCGGCCCAGTCCATCAGGCCGGCCTCATACATCACGGGCTGAAGCAGCGCTTCGAACAGCCAGCCGGTGGCGGTGTCATAGGCGTCGCGGATCATCGCACGCCCTCCGGGGGCAGGGGGGCGAAGCAGAAGCCGCGCTCCAGCAGGCCGGTCAGGAGTTGCTCGAACACCAGGCCGAAGGGCTCCCGGCGGGAGCGGACGCCCCAATGCATCACCAGCACCTCATTGGCGCGAATGCGGCTGAGGTTCTGCCGCAGGAGTGCCGCATTGGGATGCGCGTCCGAAGCCAGTTCATCCCCCAGGAAGCCGTTTGCCGTCCAGCCCTGGTGACGCAAT
>CANHTE010000025.1 GCA_947462945.1 Acetobacteraceae bacterium | reverse complement strand
GTGCCGGATGGCACGACGCTGCTGCTGGGCACCATTGGCACCCATGCGGTGAACCCGCATCTCATGCCCAACCTGCCCTATGATCCCATGCGGGATTTCACGCCGATCATCGCCCATTCCAAGACCAAGATCCTGTTGGTGGTGCGCCCGCAGCTCGGCGCGCGAAACCTGGCGGAATTCATCGCGCTCGCCCGCACGCGTCCGCTTTCGGTCGCCTCCTCCGGCACGGGCACCACGGCGCATCTGGCCCAGGCGCTGCTGGGCGAGGCCACCGGTATCGTCACGACCCATGTGCCCTATCGCGATGGGGCGCGTGCGGTGACCGATCTGCTGAGCGGCCAGATTGACGCCATGTTCTACCACACCCAGTTCGTGCGCGGGCATATCGAGGCCGGCACCATGCTGGGCCTGGGCATTACCGGCACCACGCGCAGCGATGTGCTGCCGAACGTGCCGACCTTTGGCGAGGGTGGCCTGCCCGCGATCAATATCGAGGCCTGGTGGGCGCTTTACGCGCCGCCGCGGCTGCCTGCACCGCTCACGCTGCGGCTGAACGCCGTGTTCAACGCGGCCCTCCGGGACCCCGAAACCCAGGCCGCCTTTGCCCGCAACGGCGTGGAGGCCATGGGGGGCAGCGCCGAGGACCTTGCCAGCTTCCAGCGCGCTGAACTGGACCGCTGGCGGGAGGTGGTGCGCCGCGCCAACATCACGGCCGATTCGTAGTCAGGTATCGCTGAGTCGGCCCAGGCTGGGCGCCAATTCGGGAAAGATGCCCTCCACCTCATCGAAAAACAGCGCCGCGATCCGGCGGTAGCCCCATTCGGTGAAATGCACGCCATCCTCCGCGCGGAAACCCCGCGCGCCGCGCTCCAGGTTGATGCTGGATTTGAAGCGGCCCTGTGGGTCGCTCGTTGCGTCCCAGGTCGGGACCCAGACGGCGCCGGCGGCGATGGCGGCATCCTGCTGGATTTCGTTCAACTGCCGCACGGCGCCGGCGAATTGCGCCTCGCGCACATTGGGCAGGCCGAACCACACCACGCGCGAACCGGCTTCTGCCGCGCGGGTCACCATTTCACCCACGCGGCGGCCATAGGCATCGGCGAAGGCCTGGGTGCCGAAGGCGTATCGGGAGCGGGTTTCGCGCACCACCAGGGGCCGGAAATCATTGGCGCCCACCCAAAAGATGGTGAGGTTCGGGCGATGCCGGGCAACCAGGTCCCGCGTGACGCTGGGCCAGTCATGCTCGTCACTGCGCGTCACACCCGTGGCATGCAGCGTGCCATTCGTGACCCGCAATGTCTCACGCCGGCGCAACTGGCCGTTGAGCGAGAGGAACATGCCCTGCGCCAGCGAATCCCCGCAGAACAGCAGATGGACCCGATCCAGCGCCGGGCGATCCGGCAGCGGATCGGGCCGGATGGCAGGTTGCGCCAACGCCATCCCGCCCGACGACAGCAGGGCGATGGCGCCATAGACAAGGCCACGGCGGAGAAGGCACACGTTCGGATGACGCGGGGCCACGTTGAAGTCTCCAGTTTGACTGAGACGTTGGGCGGGAAGAGGTGAAGCTACCATGCGGTCCGATGCTGATAAGTGCCCAGCCTTCTGAAATGCTGAACAGGCGCAAATTTTTCCTGGGTGGCGGGGGCCTGCTGGCAGGATGCGCGGCCCCGCCCGAGCGCATGCCGGGTGAAGGCGCGCCGCCCAGCCTGGTGGCGCAGACCAGGCCCGACCCTGGCCTGGAGGGATTGCTGCCGGCACGTGCGGGCGAAAGCCCCTATACGCCGCTTGCCCATGCCTTGCGGGCGTCCTCTCCCCGCGCGCCCGCCGGGGGCGGAGAGCCGCGCGCCCTGATCCTGATGCTGGGGGATAGCCATACCGCCGGCCCCGTCATGATCGGGCATTTGCGTGAGTTGATGCAGGCACGTTTCGGCGCGGCCGGGCCGGGCCGCTTGCCGCCCGGCCGCGTCCAGCGCCCGATCAATGCGAACCAGATGGTGGAAGCGACGCAGGTCGGCGAGTGGCAGGCGCGCAGCGCGCTCCGCGCCGGAACGCCCGGCCCCTTCGGCCTGACCGGCTTCCGCCTGACCGGCGAACGAGGCGGCGACACCATCTCCCTGCGCTCGACCGAGGCTGCCGGCTTTGACCGCGTGCACCTCGCGTTGATGGCGGGCCCGGCCTCGGGGAGTTTCCGGTTGCGGGTGGATGGCCTGGCCCTGGGTCCGGTCACGCTGCGCCATGCCAGCCCGGAGTTTCGCCCGGTCATGCTCGATGCGCCGCGCGGCAGCCGCGAGGTCGCGCTGGAACTGGAGGGCGATGGCCCGGTGGAATTGCTGGGCTGGGGGCTGGAGCGGCGCGGCCGGGGCGTGTTGGTCGAGGGCTTCGGCATCAATGGCGCGACGCTCGCCTCGCTCGACAATCGGGACCCCCTGATCATGGCGCGGGAATTGAGCGGGCGGCCACCGGCGCTGGCGATCCTGGCCTTCGGCACCAATGAGGCCGCGGATTCGGGTTTCGATGAGGCCGCCTATGCGGTGCAATTGACGCGGCAGATCCAGCGCCTGCAACAAACCCTGCCGCGCAGTGGCATCCTGGTGATGGGCGTGCCCGATGCCGGCCGGCCTGTTCCTGCGCCACGGCGTGGCCGGCCGCCGCAGGGCTGCGCCGCCGTCTCGCCTTTGCCGGCCCTGGTCCGCGTGCGTGCGGCCCAACGCAGCGTGGCGCAGGCGCAGCGCGTGGGCTTCTTCGACTGGAGCGCCGAGGTCACGCGCAGCCCCTGCCGCCTGCCCGAGATGGCCCGGGGCGAGGCGCCCCTGATGCGCCCCGACCTCGTGCATTTCACCCCGGATGGCTACCGCCTGACGGCCGAGCGGCTGCATGCGCATCTGCTGCGCGGCATGGGGCTGGCCACGCGCGTCGCCAGCGCCTGAATGCTGTTCCCCACCGGGATCTTCGCCGTTTTCTTCGCCGTGGTCTTCCTGGGCCATTGGTCGCTGGTTCGCTTCCGGCCCGATTGGCATCGGGGCTTTCTGCTGGCCGCCAACCTCGCCTTCTATGCCTTCTGGAGCGTGGAGCTTTGCGCGGCGCTGCTGGTGGTGGGCCTCTGGACCTGGGGGGCGGGGCTGCTTTGTGGGAATGGCCGTTCGCGGACCTGGCTTTGGCTCGGCGTCGGGGGCGTGCTGGCCTGGCTCTTTTGGTTCAAATACGCCAATTTTTTCCTGCAGGAGGTGGTGGCGCGGCTGGATGGCCTGGGGCTGGGTCCCGTCCCGCTGCTCGACATCATCCTGCCGGTCGGGATTTCCTTCTACGTCTTCCAGGCCATTTCCTACATGGTGGACGCGCATGACGGCGCGGCCGAGCCCGAGTCGAGCCCACTGAATGTCTTGGTCTATCTGACCTTCTTCCCGCATCTGGCGGCCGGGCCCATCGTGCGCGCCGCGCATTTCCTGCCGCAGCTGCACACCCCGCCCGATCGCTTCCGCATCCCCGTGGTGATGGCCGGCATCCTCATCCTGGGGGGGCTCTTCAAGAAACTGGTGATCGCGAGCGAACTCGCGACCGGCGTCGTGGACCCGGTGTTCCGGGACCCGTCAGCCCATGGTGCCCTGGACATCCTCTTGGCCAGCTATGGCTATACCATCCAGATTTTCTGCGACTTTTCCGCCTATTCGGACATGGCGATCGGCTTTGCCGCGCTGCTTGGCTATCATTTCCCGAAGAATTTCGACCAGCCATTCCGCGCGCTTTCGCTCTCGGAGTTCTGGCGGCGCTGGCACATCTCGCTCTCCTTCTGGCTGCGCGACTATGTCTATATCCGCGGCTTCGGCGGCAATCGGCGCCACGCCGGATTTGCCCTGATGGCAACGATGCTGCTGGGCGGCATCTGGCACGGCGCGGCCTGGACCTTCGTGTTGTGGGGCCTGCTGCATGGGCTGGCGCTCTGGATCGAGCGTGCGCTGGGCGGCAAGGCCACGCCGGCAGGGCGCGGCGCGCGGCTGCTGCGCTGGGCCGTGACCTTTCACGTTGTCGTCTTCGCCTTCGTGCTGTTCCGCGCGCAGGACCTTGGTGGTTTCGGTGCGATGCTGGCAGGGCTGTGGCAATTCGACGTGCCGAATGAGAGCGCCAGCTGGCGGCTTCTGGCGCTGACGCTGCTTGGCCTTTCCTTCCACTTCTGGCCGGCCGATCTCCGGGAACGGATCGAGGCCCGGGCCCGGCGCTTGCCGCCCATGGTGCTGGGCGCGCTGGGTGGAATAATCCTGCTGCTGATTTTGCACGCGGGCCCCGAGGGCGTGGCCCCCTTCATCTACTTCCAGTTTTGAGGAGGCCGTGATGCAGCAGCCCTGGTTGCCGGACGCCCCGCCGCCACGCCCCGGCGTGCCGGATGATTTCTCCGGGCGCACGGCGGTGCTGCCGCTGCGCGGGGCATTGCTGGTGCTGAGCCTCGTGGGCGTCTTGCTGGTGATGGGACGGTCGGAGGCCATTCTGGACGCGGCTTATGGCCTGCCCATCCTGCCAGGCACCGAGGGCGCGATTGCTCTCGCCGAAGCCTGGAATGACGCCATGGCAGCACTGGGCGTGCCGGGCGCGATGCGGGCATTGCGCGAATTCCTGGGAGGGGGCCGCTGAGGCCCCTGGCCGGGGCAACGCCCTCTGGGCGCTTCAACGCGCAGCCTGGCTGGGCTGCACCCCGGCGATTCGGGTGCGGTCGAGCCATTCGGCCAGGCTGCCCCACCAGTTCCGGTAGCCCAGGCCCGTGGGGTGGATGCCGTCATGCGAGGGATAGGTGCAGCGTGAAACGCGGCCGCTATGGATCGCGGGCAAGTCCCGCAGCCGGTCGCTCGCGCGGCGCAAATGGCGGGTGAGGGCGGCATCCAGCGCGGCGCTGCCGCGCTCCAGCGCTTCATCCTGGAAGCAGCCGGGCGTGGCCCAGATGGCTTGCTGGGCGTCCCAGCGCTCCATGATGGCGGCGATGCGCAGGGGATAGGCCTCAGCCTCGGCGGCGCTCATCCCGCGCAGGTCATTGGTCCCGAAGACCAGGATCAGGCGGCGGGCGCAGCGCGGCTCCTGCTGGTGCAACCAGGCCATGCCACCGCCTTGCTGCGCGATGACGGTGAAGCCGAGGCTGCGGGCATGTGGCGCCAATCCCTGGGCCAGGCTGTCACCCAGCAAGATATCGGGGCAGGCGGCGGAAGGCGCGGCGTCCTGGGCTTTTGCCGGGCTAAAAATCATGATGGACAGAACGAGGATGGCAGCGAAATGCCAGCGAGGGAGCATCATGGGCATGGGACTCCTTCCTGGGGCCGGTCAGGGACCTGCCACGCCCCAGGTGAATGTGCGGTTAAGGACACATGTCCAACGCTTCGACGCGAAACATGGTTGACGTGGCACGTGCATACCGGCTTCCTTGTCGCTTCAGACACTTGCGAGACAAGCTGCCTCGATGGAGACCCAATGATGGAAACGCTGACGCGGTCGGGCCTGGCGGAGGCGATTTACGCGGAGGTTGGACTCTCGCGTAACGAGTCGGCCGCCCTTCTGGAAGCGGTTCTCGACCGCCTGGCCGCCGTGCTGGAAACCGGAGAATCGGTGAAGATTTCCGGCTTTGGGACCTTTCTCGTGCGCAAGAAGGGCCAGCGCATCGGGCGCAATCCCAAGACCGGCATCGAAGTTCCCATTCTTCCCCGTCGTGTGCTGACCTTTCGGCCCAGCCAGGTTCTGAAGGCGCGGATCAATGGCAAGGTGCTCGCCGCAGGCGACAAGACGTGACGAACGAGGCTGATCTGGAGGATCGCCCCCGGCCGCGCAAATCGGCCCAGGCCTTCCGCACCATCAGCGAAGCGGCGGAGCAGTTGAACGTCCCCCAGCACGTGCTGCGCTTCTGGGAAACGAAATTCCTGCAACTCAAGCCTTTGAAGCGCGGCGGCGGGCGCCGTTATTATCGCCCGGAAGACCTGGCTCTGCTCAAGCGCATCGCCGATCTTCTCTATACCCAGGGCTACACGATCAAGGGCGTGCAACGCATGCTTGGTGAGGGTGACGGAGAGCCCGAATTGCCACTGGGCGACCACGCCGAGGAAGACGGCGCCATGGCCGAATTGCTGGCGGAGCTGGACGCCATCGCCGGGGCGCTGCGGCGCCTTTAGGCCGCCGGCGCCGTTGAGGCGCTTCGCCGCCTCAACGGCCCTTTTGGTCCCGCTCCTGCTTCGCACGCGCCTCATTACGCGGCTGCGGGAAGGCCGCGATGCTCCGATCCGCGAGGCCCGGCAGAATATCCAGGATGCGGCGCCAACCGGCGGGGTCGCCACTTTGGCAGGCCGCTTCCAGTGCGCGCGCCGCATCCCTCAGCGCGGTGGCGCCAAAGGTGGCGGCTGCAGCCTTGAGGCTATGCGCTTCATCCTCAATCCGGTGGGGATCGGTCAGCGCATGCATGCGGCGCACGCGCTCCTTTGTTTCGGCGGTAAAGACGCTGATCAGGCGGGGCAGGCGGCCGGGGCCCACGGCGGCCCGCAGTTCCTCCAGCGTTTCACGGTCCAGCAGGGGGGCCGTGGCGCCGGGCTCGGCCTCGGGGATGGCCACGCGGGGGCGCCGGGGCCGGGCGTCGAGCACGCGCTGGACGGCGGCCAGCAGTTCCGCCTTGCCGAGCGGCTTGGGCAAATGCCCATCCATGCCAGCGGCTGTGCAGCGCTCGGAATCGCCGGGCATCACGCTGGCCGTCATGGCGATGATGGGCACGCGGCCACGCGGGCCGGGCACGGCGCGGATGGCGCGGGTTGCCGCATAGCCATCCATGAGGGGCATGCGGATATCCATCAGGATCAGATCGTAATCCGAGGATTCGGCAGCGGCCGCGGCTTCGGCGCCATCCCGCGCCAGTTCGACCGTGTAGCCCGCCTTGCGAAGGATGGCGGCGGCGACCAGCTGATTGGCCTTGCCATCCTCGGCCAGCAGGATGCGGCCATGCGCGCCGGCGAGCGGCTGCACAAGAACAGGCCGTGGTGCAATCCGGGGGGGCGGGGTTCCGGATTCCGGGACATGCGCCAAAGGCAGGTCGAAAAAGAAGGTGCTGCCACGGCCCTGCGTGCTGTCCACCGCGATCTGGCCGCCCATCAACGCCACCAGGCGCTTGCAGATGGCCAGCCCCAGGCCTGAGCCGATCTGCTCGCCGGCGGGGTCGGCCTGGGCAAAACGGGTGAAGAGGCTGGCGCGCAGCCGGGGCGGAATTCCAATGCCGGTATCGGTGACGGCAAAGCCCACATGCCCATCCGGCAGGGCCGCGATGCGCAGTTCCACACTGCCGCGATGGGTGAACTTCACCGCATTATCGACCAGGTTGATCAGCACCTGGCGGATGCGGCTGGGGTCGCCGATCAATTGTCCGGGCAGCAGGTGATCCAGGCTGGCGGAGAGCTCAATGCCCTTCTCGGCCGCGGCTGGGGCGAGGAGGTCCAGAACATCCTTGACGATATCGGCCAGGGAGAAGGGATCGGCGTGGATGCCGAGCTTGCCCGCCTCGATCCGGCTGAGATCGAGCAATTCATTGACCGTATGCAGCAAGGTGGCGCCGCAGCGCTGCGCGGTTTCGGCATAGGCACGCTGTTCGGCATCCAGGGCCGTGTCCAGCAGCAGGGCCAGGGTGCCCATGACACCATGCAGGGGGGTGCGCACCTCATGCGACATGAAAGCGAGAAAGTCGCTCTTTTCCTGGTTCGCGCGCTCGGCGGCGCGGCGGGCCTTGGTGGCTTCGCGCTCGGCTTTTTTGCGGGCAGTGACGTCGTGCTGGATGCCGATATAGGCCACCAGCTGGCCTTGCTCGTCCAGCACGGGGGCCATCCGCAACTCATTGACGAAGCGACGGCCGTCCTTGCGGTGATTGGTGAATTCCAGGGTGATGGGCTTGCCGGCGGCGATGGCCAGGCGAAGCGTTCGGATCGACTCCTTTTCAGTGCCGCGGCCCTGCAGGAAGCGACAATTCCGACCCAGAACTTCCTCCGGCGGGTAGCCGGTAAGCTGCGTGAAGGCTGGATTGATGAAGACCAGCGGGCAATCCGGCAGCGAAGGATCAGCAACGGTGATGCCCGTGGGCGCGGCGGCGATGGCCAGGGCAAGCACGCCGTTCAGCCCCGCAGCGGAAACCGCACCGTCGCTGCCCTCGAGATAGGCATTGCCCCCCACATCGCGAATGATGCGGGTCACCTCAAGCGGGGGTGCCCTACTCGTCATAGGTGAGGAGAGTTTCGACGGGGACATCGAGACGATTCCTTCCGCCCAGAAAACTGAGCTCGATCAGGGTCGCCACTGCGGGGACGATGGCCCCCGCCTGGCGCAACAGGCCCAGGCCGGCCTGCATGGTGCCGCCGGTCGCCAGCAGATCATCCAGCAGGATGACGCGCTGCCCGGGCTCGATGGCATCGGCCTGCATTTCAATCCGGTCCGATCCATATTCCAACGCGTAGTCGAGGCCGACGGTTGCGCCAGGCAGCTTGCGTGGTTTGCGCAGCATGATGAAACCGAGCCCGAGTTCCAGGGCCAAAGGCGCCGCCAGCAGGAAGCCCCGGCTTTCGATGCCTGCCAGAAGTTGCGGCTGGTAAGGGGTGATGCGCTGGGCCATGGCGGCCATCGCGGCCTTCCAGGCGGGCCCATGCCGCAGCAGGGTCGAAATGTCGTAGAACAGGATCCCCGGCTTCGGGAAATCGGGGATGCCACGGATATGGCGTTTGAGTTCGTTTTCCGTCACGGGTCTCTTCGATGCGGCAGGCCAGAAGGAAGGCAGGGGCGCCATGAGGGCGGGTCGGGGCTGCAAACCTCCCACTCGCCCCTCATGCGCTTGAAGCCTAGCCCGAAGCTGCAATATTTAGCAAGCTATTCACCCATCCCCGGGTGCAAGCAACAAAGGAGGCCATGTCGCGCCAATGTCACGAGGCAAGCTTGCGTTCCTGATCGGTGTAGTCGGATTTATCGTTTATATCGGTGTTGTGGTCGCCTTAGGGGATTTTGTTGTCCACAGCCACTGGGCAATACAGTTGGCTTACTATGTAATTTGCGGGATCATATGGGTCGTGCCCGCGAAACGATTGATCGAATGGGCCGCTCGGCCCCAGCCCTGAACATCCGCTTGGCGATTTCGAAGAAGACGGGTTCACGGCAATGCTTGCCAATCCAGTTTGGCATTGGCGAGCATCGCAAATCGCACCGAAACCAGGGCGCCTGTGCTTGCGCCGGGCCGGGTGGGTGCCGGCCCGCCCCGTCTCACATGCTTGCGCCGGAGGCGCGCACAACGGGTG
>CANHTE010000024.1 GCA_947462945.1 Acetobacteraceae bacterium | reverse complement strand
GTGCGGCATTTGCTGGACAATGCCGCGCAGGCGGCGCCGGCCGATCAGCCGCTGCGCCTGCGGCTGACGCGCCAGGGTGCCAGCAGCATCGTCGAGATCACCGATCACGGCCCGGGCATGTCGGCTGAATTCGTGCGGGATGGGTTGTTCCGCCCGTTGGTGACCTCCAAGCCGGAGGGCAGCGGCCTGGGCGCCTGGCAGGCGCGCGAATTGCTGCGCGGCTGCGGCGGGGAGCTCGATGTGCTCACCCGGCCCGGGGCGGGCACCACGATGCGGATGCGCCTGCCGGCCGCAGGAGCATTGGCGCAAGGCCCCACGGCGCAAGGCCCAATGCGACAAGGTTGGCGGGCATGAGCAAGCCCAAGCTGCTGGTCATCGAGGATGATCCGGCCCTGGCCGCGCAATATCGCTGGGCCTTCCCCGAGTGCCGCGTGCTGCTGGCGCAGGATCGCCGCCAGGCGCTGCAACTGGCCGAGCGTGAACTGCCCGAGGCCGCGCTGCTCGACCTCGGCCTCGCCCCCGATGCGGAGGGCGTGAGCGAGGGCTTCGCCACACTGGAGGGGCTGCGCAATGTCAGCCGTGGCACGCTGACCATCGTCGTCAGCGGGCAGGGCCAGCGAGAGAACATGCTGCGCGCCGTGGCCCAGGGCGCCTATGATTTCTGCGAAAAACCGGTGGACCTCGCGGCCCTGCGCACCATCCTGGAGCGCGCCTTGCGCCTGCGCGAGCTGGAGGATGAAAACCGCCGCCTCGCCCTCATTCCGCAGACCAGCCCGATCCAGGACATCATCACGGCGGATGAGAACATGCTGCGCATCTGCCGCACGGTGGAGCGCCTGGCCCTGGTTTCGGTGCCGGTGCTGCTGCTGGGCGAAAGCGGCACCGGCAAGGAAGCGCTGGCCCGCGCCCTGCATGAGATGGGGCCGCGCTCCAAGGGCAGTTTCGTCGCCATCAATTGCGCGGCCATCCCCGAACCCTTGCTGGAGAGCGAGTTGTTCGGCCATGAGCGCGGCGCCTTCACCGGCGCCGTGCGGCAGGTGGCTGGGCGGATCGAGGCCGCCAATGGCGGCACGTTGTTTTTGGATGAGGTGGGGGACCTGCCGGCCGGGCTGCAAGCCAAGCTGCTGCGCTTCCTGCAGGACCAGGTGATCGAGCGCGTCGGTGGCCGCACGCCGATTCAGGTGGATGTGCGCCTGGTCTCCGCCACCAACCAGCCGCTGGAAGCCTTGGCCGAGACCGGCGCCTTTCGGGCCGACCTGCTGTATCGGCTGAACTCCCTCATCATCCGCATCCCGCCCTTGCGGGAGCGCGGGGGGGATAGCGTGCTGCTCGCCCGCTGGTTCGTCGCGCGCTACGCCGTCGAGTTCAACCGCAAGCTGCGCGGGCTGGATGCGGCGGCGATCAGCGCCATCAGCGCGCATCACTGGCCGGGCAATGTCCGCGAATTGGGCAACCGCATCCGCCGTGGCGCGGTGATGGCCGATGGCCCGCTGCTTTCCCCGGCCGACCTCGAATTGGCCCCGGCCGAGGAGGGCGAGTTGGCCGAACTCAATCTGCGCACGGTGCGGCTGCGCGCCGAACGCATCGCGCTCGAACAGGCGCTGGCGCGCACGCAGGGCGGGCTGGCGGCGGCGGCGCGGCTGCTCGGGATCAGCCGGCCCACGATCTACACGCTGCTCGACACGCACGGGATTTCCGCCGGAAGGCGCCATGCCGAGCCGGGTGAACCGCCTGCTGAACCCTCCCCCGCTTCCGAAACCCCCTGAGAGCCATCGCCATGACCCAGACCCGATCCTCCCTGCGGCTGCTTTCGCCCCTGCTGCTGTGCCTGGCGGGCCAGCCGGCCTTCGCCCAGCCCGCCGAACAGCGCGCGGCGGCGGCGGCGGCGCGGGGCGATTTGCGTGCGGCGCAGATCGAGTGGCGCAATGCGGCGCGGCAAAATCCTGGCTCGAACGCCGCCCGCCTCGCCCTTGCGCAGGCCAGCCTGGAAATCGGCGATGGCGAGACGGCCGAGCGCGAGGCGCGGGCCGCGCTGCAACAAGGCGCTGATCCCGCCACGGCGATGGCGCTGCTGATGCGTGCCTATCTGGTCGGTGGGCGGCATGATGCGCTGCTGCAAGCCTTCCCCGAGATCCAGCCTGACCCTGGCGGGCAGGTGGCGGCGGGGCGCGCCATGGCGCTGCTGGCGCTGGGCCAGCCGGAGGCCGCGCGCCTCGCCGTCCAGGCCGCGCTGCTCAGCGCGCCGGAGGGGGCCGAGGCCAGCCTCGCCGCCGCCGCCCTGGCCCAGGCGGAGGGGGACCGCGCCGGCGCGGAACGCCTGCTGGACCGGTTGCTGACGCGTGAGCCACGCCAGGTCGAGGCGCTGATCCGCAAGGGCTCCCTGCTGTTCTCACGCAATGAACCGACCGAGGCGCTGGCGCGCTTCGATGCGGCGCTGGCCGTCACGCCCGGCCAGGTCTCCGCCCTGCTGCGCCGCGCCGAGGCGCTGATCGCGCTGCGCCAGCCCGCCCGTGCCACGCAGGACCTGGATGCCGCGCTGGCGGTTGTGCCCAGCAGCGCGGCGGGGCTGTATCTGCGGGCCGTGGTGGCCGCCGGCGTCGAGGATTGGGTGGGCATGGACCGCGCGCTGCAACGCATGGGCCCCATGCTGGGCAGCTTTCCCGATGGCTTCCTGCTGCTCGCCCTTGCCAAGCGCGGTGTGGGGCAATTGGCGCAGGCCGAGGATGCGGCCCGCCGCCACCTGGCCCGCCGCCCGGAGGACCCGCGCGGCGCGAAGCTGGTGGCCGCCTTCGACCTTCAGGCCAACCGGCCGGGTGATGCGGCCTTGGTGCTCGGCCAATTGGCGGCGCGCGGCGGGGCGGATGCGGAGGCGCTGGATTTGCTGGGGCAGCTGCATGGCACGGCCGGGCGGCGGCGTGATGCAATGGAGGCTTTCTCGGCCGCCGCCGCACTGGCCCCTCGGGACCCGGCCATTGCCGCGCGCGTGGCCGCCGCGCATCTGGCCGTGGGCGACCTTCCCGCCATGGTTCGTGCTGCCGAAACGGCCCTCAGCCTCAACCCCCTGGCCGGCGGCATGCGTGAATTGCTGGCCTTCGCCGCGCTGTATCGCGGGGATCTGGCCGAGGTCTCGGCCGAATTGGCGCGGATGACGCCGGAAGCCCGGCGGGGTGAGGCGGCGCGTGTCCTGGAAGCCTCGGCGCTGATCATGCAGATCAACCTCGCCCCCGCGCGCGAGATTCTGAACGAGGTTCTGGCCACCTCCCCGCAATCCGTCTCGGCCCGGCTCGGCCTGGCGCGCGTGGCGCGCCTCGAAGGCCGTGCGGAGGAGGTGGAGGCATTGCTGGGGCAGGTGCTGCGGATTGATCCCGCCAATATCGAGGCCACGTCCCAGTTGCTGGGCGCCATGGGGCCCGATGCCCCGCGCTCGGCGCAGGCCTTGGCGGTGCTGCGCGCCAGCCAGGCGGCGGCCCCGCAGAATATCGAATTGGCGGCCCGCTTCGCCCAGGCCCTGATCCTGACAGGCGCGCCGGACCAGGCGGTGGCCGTGCTGACCCAGGGGGCCATCGGCGCCACGCAGGAGGTCAATCTGGAAATCGAACGGGCCGAGGCCTTTGCCGCCATGGGGGATTTGCCGGCGGCGCAGGCGGCCAGCCGCACCGCCCTGGCCATGGAGCCGCGTGCGCAGCGCGCGCGCCGCCAGCTGGCGGCATTGCTCTTCCGCAGTGGCGATGTGCCGGGTGCCGAGGCGACACTGGTCCAGGGCCTGCGCCTGACGCCCAGCGATCCTGCCTTGCTGCAAGGCCTCGCGGCGCTGATCCGGGAGGCGCGGGGCATGGACGCGGCCATGGAATTCGCGGCCCGGATGGCGGCCGACCCCATCGCCCAACCCGCCGGCGCCGCGCTGCGCGGAGACCTGCTTCTGGCCGCGGACCAGCCGGCCGAGGCCGCCCGCGCCTATGCCGCCGCCCAGGCGGGCCAGCCCTCGGCCTATCTGGCGCTGCGCGTCGCCGGCGCCCTGCGCCGCGCCAACCAGCCCGAGCCATCCGCCGCCGTGCTGCGCGACTGGCTGGAGCGCAGGCCTGATCACAATGAGGCGGTGATGATGCTCTCTCAGCTCGATATCGAGGCCGGGCGCCTGAATGACGCCGAACGCCGGCTGGAAGCGCTGCTGGAGCGCCGGCCGGATGACAGCGTGGCCCTGAACAACCTGGCCTGGCTGCTGCGCCTGCGGGATGATCCGGCCGCGCATCAACGCGCGCGCCGCCTGGCGGAGCGCGCCTATTTCCTCGCCCCCGGCGCGGATGTGGCTGATACGCTGGGTTGGATCCTGGCGCGGGATGGCCACCCGGCGGAGGCGGTGCTGCTGCTGCGCCAATCGGCCCAGCTGCGCCCGCGTGATGCGGTGGAGCCGGCGGCCGCCTACCGCCTGGCCTATGCGCTGAATGCCAAGGGAGAGCGGGCGGAGGCACTGGCCGTGCTGACCCGGGTGCTGGACATGACGCCCCCGCCGAACTTCCCCGAGCGCCCGGCCGCCATGCAGCTGCTGGCCGAATTGCGCGCGCGGCCCTGAACCATGCGCAATGCGGCCCTCATGGCGATCCTGGGGATGTTGCTGGCCACTGTGCTCGCGCATCCCTTCATCGGGGTTCTGCTGTGGAACTGGATTTCCTTCATGAACCCGCACCGGCTGGCCTACGGGATTGCGAGCGAGCTGCCCTGGGCGGCGATGGTCTTTGGCGCCACGCTGGTGGGCTGTGTCATGGCGCGCGAATGGCCCCTGCCGCCGATGAACGCGAACACCATCCTCATTCTCGCACTCATGCTGTGCTTCACCGCGACCTCGGCCGTGGCATTGGGGGAGCCTGTGGCGGTCTGGGAGAAATGGGAGCGGAGCATGAAGATCCTGCTCGGCCTGCTCGTCACCGCCGGCATGCTGAAAACCCGGCAGCGGCTGCATGCGCTGATCTGGGTGATGGTGATTTCGCTGGGGTATTACGGCGTGCGGGGTGGGATTTTCGCGCTGCTCACGGGCGGCAGCTATCGCGTCTGGGGGCCGCCGCAGACCATGATCACCGATAATAACCACCTGGCCGCCGCCTTGCTGATCTCCCTGCCGCTGATGAACTATCTGCGGCTGCAATCCGCGCATCGCCAGGTGCGGATCGGGCTGGGCATCGCCATGGGGCTGACGCTCCTGGCCGTGGTGGCCAGCTATTCGCGCGGCGCCCTGCTGGGGCTGGCCGCGGTGCTTCTGGTGCTGTGGGTGATCAGTGCGCGCAAGATCCTGGTGGGCGCGGGCCTCGCCTTGTGCCTCACCGGCGTCGTGGCCTTCATGCCCGATCGCTGGAGCGAGCGGATGAGCGGCATCTCCAGCTATCAGGCGGATGATTCCGCCTCGGAGCGGCTGGTGCTGTGGGGTATTTCCTGGCGCCTTGCGCTGGACCGCCCGCTGGTGGGCGCGGGATTCACCGGGCCTTATACCCGCAATGTGGTGGACCGCGTGGCCCCCGGCGGGCCGGCCCGCGCGGTGCACAGCATCTGGTTCGAATTGCTGGGTGAGCACGGCTTCCCCAGCTTCATCATCTGGGTTTCGCTCAGCGTGCTGGGGCTGGTGCAGGCCTGGCGCCTGATGCGCCTGGCGCACGGGCATCCCGAGCTGGCCTGGGCGGGGGATCTGGGCCGGATGGGGCTGGTGGCGATCACCGCCTATCTGGTCAGTGGCAGCTTCCTCTCCCTCTCCTACTGGGATTTCTACTGGACCCTGCTGGTGGTGCTGGCGGCGGCGCAGATGCTGGCCTTGCGCGCCCGGGCGCCGGCGCCGGCCCCGCGCGGCTGGCGCGCCAATGCCCTGGCCGCCGGATGAAGGAGCGGCACGATGGATGGCCTGTATTTCCTGGCGATGCTGATCGGCATCAGCTGGCTCGCCTGGTGGTCGGCGGGCGGCAAGGGCTGGTCGCCCTTCGCCATGCGCGAGGCAGCGCCAGAAGGGAAACGAGGGGGGGGGAAGCCAGATGATCCGGCTGCTGACCTTTACCACGCTGTATCCGAACCCGGCCGCCCCCAACCATGGCGTCTTCGTGGAAAACCGGCTGCGGCATCTCGTCGCCAGCGGTGAGGTGCGCAGCACGGTGCTGGCGCCTGTTCCCTGGTTCCCCTTCGCGGCCGCCTACAGCGCCATGCGCGCCCGGCAGGCGGGCGTGGCGGCCGAGGAAGTGCGCCACGGGCTGCGCGTGCTGCATCCGCGCTTCCTGAGCGTGCCCGGCCTGGGCCTGATGACCAGCCCGGCAGGCCTGTTCCGCAGCGCCCGCCGCAGCCTGGAATATTTGCTGGCCGAGGGCTTCGCCTTTGACGCGATTGACGCGCATTACCTGCACCCGGAGGGGATGGTGGCCGTGCGGCTCGGCCAGCATTTCGGCAAGCCGGTGGTGCTGACGGCGCGCGGCTCGGATGTCAGCCAATTGCCGCAATATCGCGGCCCGCGCCGCGCCATCCTGCGCGCTCTGCGTGAAGCCGATGCGCTGATCGCCGTCAGTGCCGGGCTGAAGGAGGGCATGGTCGAACTGGGCGCTGATCCGGGGCGCATCACCGTCTTGCGCAACGGCGTGGACCTCGGGCTGTTCCAGCCGCCCGTGGCGCGTGCGCAGCAACCGCCCAGGCTGCTCTCGGTCGGCCTGCTCATCCCGCGCAAGGGGCATGACCGCATCATCGCGGCCCTGCCCGAATTGCCCGGCTTTCACCTGCGCATCCTGGGCGAAGGGCCGGAGCGTGGCCGGCTGGAAGCACAGGCCCGGGCGCTGGGCGTGGCCGACCGTGTCAGCCTGCCGGGCGCCGTGCCGCATGCGCGGCTCGCCGCCGAATATGGCGCGGCGGATGCGCTGGTGCTGGCCTCCACGCGGGAGGGCTGGGCCAATGTGCTGCTGGAGGCCATGGCCTGCGGCACGCCGGTGCTGGCGAGCCCCGCCTGGGGCTGCCGTGAGGCGGTGCAGGCGCCGGCAGCGGGCCGGCTGCTGGCGGATTTCTCGGTGGGCGCCATCGTGGCGGGCGTGCGCGCCCTGTTCGCCGCCCTGCCCGACCGCGCCGCCACCCGCCGCTATGCCGAGGGCTTTGGCTGGGATGAAACCACGGCCGGGCAATTGGCCATCTTCCGCCGCGTGCTGGGCCAGCCATGCTGAGGCGCCGCCACGCCTTGGCCCTGGGGCTGCTGCCCTGGCCGGCCCAGGCCGCCTGCCCGCCGGATTTCGCCCGCGTCACGCTGGAGGGCACCGGGGCGCCGGCCGGCAGCGTGGCCGTGTTCGGCCAGGCCTTCCGGCCCGGCGACATGCCGCCCGGCAGCACGCCGCAGCTGCGCCTGGCCAGCGGCGCCGCCCTGCCGACGCAAATGGATATCCGCAACCGCCACCCTGATGGATCCGTGCGCCTCGCTCAAATTTCCGTGGCCTGCCCTGCCTTGGCGGATGGCGCGCTGGCGCCCTGTCTGATGCGGGCGCAAGGCGCCGGCACGGCCCCGGCCCTGGATTTGGCCGCCCTGGCGCAAGGGCGTTCCGCCATCCTCGACATCACCTCCGGCGGCGCCGGTTTTCAGGCCGATCTGCTGCGCGGCTTTCCCGGTGTTGAGCCCTGGCAAGCCGGGCCGCTCGCCGTGCAAGGGCGGGTGGCGCTGCCCGTTCGGCTGGGGGCCATCGCCTCGCTCCGGCTGGTGGCCGATGTCGCGCTGCGCGCCGATGGCACGCTGTGGGTGGAGGCCTGGTTTCGCAATGAC
Source organism: Acetobacteraceae bacterium (assembly GCA_947462945.1). Lineage (GTDB taxonomy): Bacteria > Pseudomonadota > Alphaproteobacteria > Acetobacterales > Acetobacteraceae > Roseococcus. Next base: position 1,537 of record CANHTE010000024.1, on the reverse strand, counting down.
GTCGCCATGCGCCCCAATGGCGGTGAGGTCGCCTACCGCGCCCGGCTGCTGCTGGATGGGCGCGTGGCACTTGATGCCGAAATCCATCGCCAGCACCACTATACCGGCTGGGGCCGGCTGCTGGGCGCCACCCGTGCCGGCCCGGCCCGGCCGCCGCCGCTGATCCGCCATGATGCCGGTTATCTGGCCGATGCGGGTGCCGTGGCGCGCTACGGCCTCACCGCCGGCATCGAGCCTGGCCTGCTGGCACGCATGGCGGGCGTCATGGCCGCGCCGGCCTGGAATGCGCCGCTTGGCCCGCGCGGCATCACGCAGGATATGCGACAGACCGGCGGGCGCGCCGATATCGGCCCCGCCACCCAGCCGCAAGCCGCCTGGCTGATCAGTGGGGACCGGCGCGCGGCCGCCTTCGCCCTGGGCCAGGCCGAGGCGGCGGGCAGCATTCCCTGGCACTTCTGGGATGCGGCGCGGGGCGCCTGGATGGACAGCATCCGCTGGCCCGGCCTCTGGACCGATGGGCGCGGCGGGCCGGCGCCCGGGGGCCTTGCCCAACCCATCTCGGCCGAGACGGGCTGGGTGACGGATTCAGCCCATCAGCCCGATGCCAGCTTCATCCCCTATCTGCTCAGCGGGCGCCGCGCCTTCCTCGACAATCTCCAGGCCCAGGCCTCCTGGGCGGTGCTGTCGCAATGGCCGGCCGCCGCGGCGCGCGGCGCAGGCGAGGGTGCCAATGTCGTGCGCGGCAACCAGGTGCGCGGCGCCGCATGGTCCCTCCGGCAATTGGAGAACGCCGCCTGGGCCAGCCCGGAGCGCGATCCGAACCGCGCCTGGCTGCGCGCCTCGGCCGATGCGAATTGGGCCTGGATCATCAGCCGCATCCCCGCCTGGACACAGGCCCAGGGCGAGGCGCATGGTCGCATTCCCGGCGAATACGGCACCGCCGGCGTCATCCCGCCCTGGCAGCAGGACTACTTCGCCTCAACCGCCGCCATCGCCGCCCGGCGGGGTGACCCGCAGGCACGGGCCGTGCTGGGCTGGATGGCGAATTTCCTGGTGGGGCGCTTCATGGCCGAGGCGCGCGGCTTCGCCCCGCATGATGGCTGCGCCTATCTGATCGCCACCGGGAATTTCCGTAGCTGGGCCGAGATCGGCGCCGCCACCCGCGCGGCCGGGCTCTCCAACGGGACAGGCTGGACCAAGAGCGAGGGGGACTACGCCCAGCTGGCGCTGCAATCCCTGGCGGCCATCACGGATGTGCTGGAGCTGCCGGCGGCGCGGCAGGCCTATGCGTGGCTGGCCTCCGCCGGCGCGCCCTTTACCCGGGCTGCGGATTTTCGGCGGGACCCGACGTTTCATATCGTGCCGGGGGGTGGGGCGGGCTGCTCATAAAAAAAGGGCCTCCGGCGGCTGGGGCCGGGGCCCCAGACCCCGCTTCGTCAGAGATGGTTTTTGGTCTGGGGGTCAGAGCGCGAAATTGGCTGTGTGATCCAGGAAGTCATGGGTGTGCACCACAACACCCTCTCCGCTCACCCGCACC
>CANHTE010000023.1 GCA_947462945.1 Acetobacteraceae bacterium | reverse complement strand
TGTCCAATATTCCCCACTGCTGCCTCCCGTAGGAGTCTGGACCGTGTCTCAGTTCCAGTGTGGCTGATCATCCTCTCAGACCAGCTAACGATCGTCGCCTTGGTAAGCCTTTACCCCACCAACAAGCTAATCGTACGCAGGCTGCTCCGTGGGCGCATCACTGCTTTCCCCCTCAGGGGATATGCGGTATTAGCGTCAGTTTCCCAACGTTATCCCCCACCCTCGGACACATTCCTACGCGTTACTCACCCGTCCGCCACTAAGGCCGAAGCCCCCGTGCGACTTGCATGTGTTAAGCATTCCGCCAGCGTTCGCTCTGAGCCAGGATCAAACTCTCAGGTTCATCATCCATCCACCATTACAGCGAACAGACCAACACAACCATCATCCCCAACCCATCACTACAATCCACACACAATCAATCATAACCTTCCCACCCAAACCAAACACATAGCCAACACCAACAGACCTCACAGCCCGCAGCGCCAACCACGCATCCCAGCCCAGGCATCATTCACCTAAACCATCTGCACAACAGATTTAATTGTGAAACAACTCGGCCATCCCAACCAAGACTTGGCTGAGACAACACCTCCACCAATTAAGATGGACGCGGATTCGACCGCGAAGGACAATGACCTTAGCACAAACGCTTCGGCCGTCAAGCACTTCGTGGGCGAAGCCCTCACCACCAAGGTCTCCCTCGGCGGTGAGGGGTGTTTAAGGGAGTGACTCTGAACTGTAAAGCGCGCCTTCGCTCCATTCCTGCATAGGCCCCATGCGCGTCGGGTGCCTTGCGCGAGTCGGCGTGGGCGCTCTCCTCGATGATCAGCTATCGGCGCGGATGTTGTTCTCGGTGATCACCCGGGCCCATTTGGCAATCTCGGCCTGCAGAAAACGGCCGCATTCCTCCGGCGTGCTGGCAACGACGTCGCAGCCTTGCTCCTCGATGCGGGTTTTCACGGCGGGTTCCTGCAACACCGTCACCAGTGCCTCGTTCATCTGGCGCACCAGGGTGGCTGGCGTTCCGGCACGGCCGAGCATGGCCCACCAGGTGGGGGCTTCGAACCCGCTGAAGCCTTGCTGCGCAAAGCTCGGCGTGCCCGGCACATGGCGGCTCTCCCCCGGCGTGGTCACCCCCAGCGGCCGCAGCACGCCCGAGCGGATATGCTGGCTGACGATCACCACATTGGTCATGAACAGGGGAACATGCCCTGCCACCGCGTCCTGCACGGCCGGACCGCCGCCACGATACGGCACGTGAACGATCTGGAACCTGCCTTGCTGCTGCAACAGCGTCGTCGCCACATGCGAGAGGCCACCGACGCCCGAGGTGGCGTAATTCAGCGTATCCGGCGCGCGCTTCGCCGCATTCACCACGTCCTGGAAATTGCGGAACGGCGTGGATTGGTGCGCCACCATCGCGAGCGGACCCGAAGCCGCATGGCAAACTGGCACGAAGGCTTCCATCGTGCGGAATGGCAGGCGCATCACCGTCTCATTGGTGGATTGCGTGTCATAGACGAAGGTCCAGGTGCTGCCATCGGCCGGCGCGCGCGCGGCCTCGATCGCCCCAGTGGCGCCCGAGGCACCGCCTCGGTTATCAATGACGATCTGCCGACCCAGAACCTCGCCCAGCCGCGCCTGGAACAGCCGGGCGATGGTGTCGGTCGAGCCGCCGGGCGGCCAGGGCACGATCAGGCGCAATGGCCGATCAGGAAAGCCAGCCCCCAGGCTTTGCGCGTGCAGCAGGGAGGGGGCAGCGAGCCCCATGCCCGCAAGGCCGAGAAAAAACCGCCGATCCATGATGTGACCTCCCAATTGCTTTTTGGTGACAATTGGGCCGCAAATGCACGGAAGGCGGCGGGGTTGGCAAGCCTGCTCAGCTCTCCGCGCGGATATTGTTGGCGCGGATCACCTCGCCCCATTTGGTGATCTCGTTGCGGATGAAGGCCTCGGTCTCGGCGGGGGTGCTGGCGACGATCTCGGCGCCTTGCTCGGCCATGCGGGCCTGCACCGGCGCCTCGCCCAGAACCTGGCGCAAAGCCGCCTGCATGCGCGCATTGATGGCCGGGGGAATGCCCGCGGGCCCCACCATCACCCAATAGGTCAAGGCCTCGAATCCTGGGAATCCCTGGGAGGCGAAGGTCGGCACCTGGGGCAGGAAGCGGCTTGGCTGGGCCGAGGACACGCCGAGGGGCAGCAGCCGCCCTTCCCGCATGTGGCTGAGAATGATCACGATATTCGACATGAAGAGTGGCACGTGGCCAGCCAGCGCATCCTGCAGGGCCGGTCCGCCGCCACGGTAAGGCACATGGCTGATGCGGAACCCGCCCCGCTGCTGCAACAGCACCGTCGCCACATGGGCCAGCGAGCCCACGCCCGTCGTCGCATAGCTCAGCGTATCCGGTCGCGCCTTCGCCGCCTCGATCATCTGGGTCAGATTGCGCAACGGCGTGGAAGGGTGCGCCGTCAGCGCATAGGGGCAGGTGCCCAGCAGCGAGCAGAAGGTGAAAGCCTCCATCACGCGATAAGGCAGGCTCATCAGGGTTTCATTACCGGCCAGCGTGTCATTGGCCAGCATCCAGGTGTGGCCGTCGGGCTGGGCCCGCGCCGTCTCGGTCGAGGCCACCGAACCCGAGGCGCCGGCGCGATTATCCACCACCACCGGCCGGCCCAGGATCTCCTGCAGGCGGGGTTGCAGGATGCGCGCCACGGTGTCGTTCGAGCCACCGGGCGGGAAGGGGATGATGATGCGCACCGGCCGCTCCGGCCAGGCCTGCGCCCAGGCCCCCGTGGCCAGGGCCGGTGTTGCGAGCATGGAACCAAGGGCGGTGCGGCGGCGCATCTCTGGAGTTTCCCGGATTTGATTGCAGGGAGAAAACCACACGCCGCCGCGCCGCCTCAAGGGGCTTGTGCGAAGCCCTCGCGGATCGCCTCAACCAGGGCCGTACCGCCGGGGCCAAGCGGCGCATCGCCCATGGCTAGCAGGATGCCCATCTGGGCCAGTTCCGGCAGGCCCTCGGCCTCGCCCATCCAGGCCAGGCCGGGCGGCAGGCGCGCCGGCGTCGAAATGGTGAGCGCGAGCCCCGCCAGCGCCACGGCGAAGCAGCCGGATTGGGTGGTGCTGTTGTAGCTGACCCGCACCCGCCGCCCCTGGCGGCCCAGCGCCTCGAGCGCGGCGCGGCGCCAGGTGCAGCCGGGATGGGCTGCGGCCAGCGGCAGCGGGTCGCGCTTGTGCAGCGTGCTCCCCTGCGGCCCGACCCAGCGCAGCGGGCCGCGCCAGACCTCCTCGCCATCCGCTCCTTGCCCCTCCGTCAGCAAGGCAAGGTCAATATGTCCATGCGCCAAGCGCCGGGCCAATTCGCCCGAGCTCATGCAAAGCACGTCCACCTCAATCCCCGGATGGGTGCGGGCGAAGCGGGCGAGGATGCCGGGCAGCCATTGCAACGCATAGTCATCCGGGCTGCCCAGCCGCACCTGGCCGGTGAGCGCGGGGGCGCGGAAGGTGGTGATGATCTCCTCGTTCAGGGCCAGCAGGGTGCGGGCGCGTTCCAGCAGCCAGGCGCCCTTGGGGGTCGGCTCCAGGCCCCGGTGGCCGCGGCGCAGCAATCCCTCGCCCAGCACCTCCTCCAGCCGTCGCATCTGCATGGAGACGGCGGATTGGGTGCGGCCGATGCGCTCGGCTGTGCGCGTCACGCTCTCACCCTCGGCGATGAGGACGAAGCTGCGCAGCAATTCGGGATCGAGGCCGGCGGGGAGGCTCATGGGGCTACATCATAATAATTGATCTTGACCGTCAAGATTAGTCGTTTGAATGATAATTTTGGGGCTGGGATAACGGGTGACGACTCAGAAAAGGAACGCACCATGTCGGCCCAGTTCAGCCCCCTTCCCTCCGCCCGGCGGCTTCCGGCCCGGTTCGCGGCGGCGAAGCCTGGCTTCACCTGGTTGGCCACCCTGGCGCGATTCTGGCGTGCCTATGACACCCGCCGCCAGCTGAATGAGCTGGACCCGCATCTGTTGCGCGACATTGGCGTGACCCGGCTGGACGCCCAGCTGGAGGCGGCCCGCAAGCCCTGGGACATCTAGGGCGGCTGATCAGCGGGCAGACGTCAACGGATCGGGGCAAGGGCGGCCCAGCGGGCGGCCTCCCGCCAGGGGTGGTTGCGGGCTTCGCGCTGCGGCTCCGACTGATCGGGCGCGGCGGTGAGGGTGATGCCCATCCGCTCCGCCTCGGCCATCGCCTCACGGATATCGAGGATAAAGACCTGCCGCCTGGCGCCCTCGGCCAGGCCGGCGAGGTCCAGGCCGGTCATCGCGGCCAGCAGGGGCGCGCCGCCGGGATTGGGCAGGGCGGTGGTCAATCCCATGATGCGGCCTGTGCGATCCACCACCGGCCCGCCCGAAAACCCCATCAAGGCGCCAAGTCCTGCGGTGAATCCGGGCCCGAAGCCGCGCATCTGCACATAAGGCCGAGCCACCCGCCCTTCGGCCAGGGCACGGCCAAGGCCTTCCGGACCCACGGCCCAGACGGCCTCACCCGCCACGGGCAAATCGGGCGCGATGGCGGCCGGGCGAAGAAACCCCTCCGGCATCCGCAGCACGGCGAGGTCCATGCGCGTGCTGGTGCCGACGAGTTCAGCCTGGGCTTCCGCCCCCCCATCGGCGCGGCGGAGCGTGACCGGGCCGCTGGCCTGGCGCAGGACATGGGCATTGGTCAGAAGGTGCCGATCATCCACCGCAACCGCAGCGCCCACGGAAACGCCGCTGGCCTGAAGGCTGGCAAGGCTGTCCCGCGCCACGCGGGCGGCCGGCGTGCCGGCGGCCTGGTCGGCCGGCAGGGAAGCGCATCCGGCAAGGAGACATGATCCCAGGAGCATGGCGGCAAGGGAATTCAGGCTTTTTGCCACAAAATTATTCCGTTCGCATGTTTAACGGGAACGGACGTTGCTCCTGGAAGATGAACAATGTGCTGACGGGCACAGGCTTTCCGCGAAGATTCCAGGGCGTGAAAGGGATGAGCGGCGCGCGACGAAAGCTTGACCTTGCCGTGCCCAGAGAATAGAACATTTCAAGAACAACATGCTCCTTTTTCCTCACCCCTCCCCGGCCAGCCCCTCCGTGGCCAGCCCCACCCCTCCGCCTCCGGCGGCCATGGACCGCGCTGCCCTGCTGGCCGGGCTTCGGGCGCGCATCGCGCGGTTCGACCCTGGGCTGGAAACCGCCCGGGCCACCTTGCCCCTGGCCCCCGAACTCGACGCCCATCTGCCTTGGAGCGGCCTGCCGCTGGCCGGGCTGCATGAGGTGCTGGCGGCCGAGCCCGGGGCCGGCATGGGCTTCTCGGCCCTGTTGCTGGCCCGCGCCCAGGCGGCGCTGCCCGGCCGCTCCGTCCTCTGGATCGCGAATGAGCCGGATGCCTATCCGCCCGGCCTGGCCCAGCTTGGCCTTTCCGCCGCCAGCCTGATCCTGATTCGCGCCCCCCGCCCGGCCGATGCGCTCTGGGCGGCGGAGGAAGGGCTGCGCTGCCCGGCCATCGCCGCCGTGCTGCTGATGAACGCAACCCCCGACCTGACGGCCGCCCGCCGCCTGCAATTGGCGGCCGAGACGGGGGGCGGCATCGGCCTGTTGCTGCGCGGCGATGACGAAAGCCCCGGCCCGACCGCGGCATTGACCCGCTGGCGCCTGGCGGCCCGCGCGGCCGAAGGCGGCTCACCCCACCATCTGGGCGAGCCCGCCTGGGAGATCGCGCTGCTGCGCGCCCGCGGGGGGCGGCCTGGCGCCTGGGCGGGCGAATGGGACGCCATGCGCGGCGAATTGCGCGTGCTGGCCCCGGCCGCGCTGGCCCCGACCGCGTCGGCCCGGCGGGTGCGTGGGGCATGAAGAAGAAAGATGCCTCCGGCGGCTGGGGCCGAGAGGCCCCAGACCCCGATCATTTAAAGGGGTCCGGGGTCGCCCTTCTTTGCATATGGGGCCCCAGCCGCTGGAGGCCTTTTGATAAAACGCTTGGCCCATGACCGGCCGCCGCGCCGCCCGCACGCCACGCCTGCCGCTCTTCGAGGCCGGGCCACCCGTGGCACCACCCCTTCCCCCCGCCGCGCCAGAGGCACCACCCAGCCCCCGCCGTTTCCTGATGCTGCATGGCGCGGGCCTGGCCTGCCCGCAGGCCGCCATTTGGGCGCTGCGCTTCTCGCCTTTGGTCGGCATCTGGCGCGAGGAGGGGCTGCTGATCGAAACCACCGGCCTGCCCGAGCCGGAGCCGGCCCTTCTGGCCCGCATCCTCACGGCCTTTGAAAAGGCGGGGCATCCGGCGTGCGGGCTGCTGGGCGCGGCACCCGCCGCCCTGGCCGCGCTGCTGCGCGCGGGCCTCCCCTCCCAGGTGCTGGCGGCCGAGCCGGATCTGGCGCGCCTGCCGGTCAGCGCGCTGGCCCTGCCCGGGCCGATGATCGCGGCGCTGCACCGCCTGGGCCTGCGCGAGGTGGCCGCGCTGGAGGCACAGCCACGCGGCCCCCTGGCGCGGCGCTTCGGCCCGGCCATCGCGCTGGAACTGGCCGCGCTGCGCGGCGCCATCACCCCCTTCACCCCCATCCGCCCGCCGCCCAGCCATGTCGCGGCGCGGGATTTCCTCTCGCCCTTGGTCACCGCGCCCGGGCTGGAACGCGCCATGGGGGGGCTGATCGCCACCCTTTGCGAAGGCTTGCTGGCCGCCGGCGAAGGCGCGCGCATCTTGCGACTGACCGCCTTCCGCGCCGATGGCTCCTGGCAGGAGCTGCGCCAGGGTTTCGGCCGGGCCAGCCGCGAACCGGCACATCTGCTGCGGCTGATGGCCCGCCGCGTGGAAGAGTTGCGCCCCGAACTGGGCTTCGAGCGCCTGATCCTCGCCGCCGAGGTGGAGCCCCTCACCCCCCGTCAGCCCGGCCTGCCGGGCGAGGACACCGCCCCCGAGGAATTGGCCACGCTGCTGGACCGGCTGGGCCAGCGCGTCCAGCTCTGGCGCCTCACCCCGCATGCGTCGCATTGGCCGGAGCGGGCGATCCGCCGGGTCAGCGCCTTTGCGGCCCCCATTGCCTTCACATCCCCTGTTTCTGCGCCCTCGCTGCGCCCCTTGCGCCTGCTGCGCCGGCCCCTGCCACTGGAAGCGGTGGCCCTGCTGCCCGATGCGCCCCCTTCCCTGCTGCGGCTGGGCCGCCAGGCGCATCGCATCACCCGCGCCATGGGGCCCGAGCGGCTGGAGCCTGAATGGTGGCAAGGCCACACGGCCCGCCCACGCGATTACTATGCCGTGCAGACCGAAAGCGGCGCACGCTGGTGGGTTTGCCGCAGCGGCGCGCCCGGGGGGCCGGATAACCGCTGGTACCTGCACGGGTATATGTCGTGATCTTCGGCGAACCGGCGGCCCTCTCCAACTTCTCCTTCCTGGAGGGCGCCTCGCACGCGCGGGAACTGGTCGAGACCGCCCAGCGCCTCGGCCATTCGCTGATCGGCGTGGCGGACCGGCAGGGCTTTGCCGGCAGCGTCCAGGCCATGGTGGCGGCGGAACAAGCCGGCATGCGCTATCTGCTGGGCGTGCGCCTCACCTTGCTGGATGGCGCCGAATACTTGGCCTGGCCGAGTGACCGCGCCGCCTATGGGCGCCTCACCTCCATGCTCTCGGCCGCCCGCATGGAAGCACCCAAGGGCGAATGCCCCCTGACGCGTGAGGCGCTGCTCGCCGCCGCCCCCGGCCAGGCCCTGGCGCTGGTGGCCCCCCGCCACCCGGATGCCGGTTTTGCCACCCGGCTCAGGCGGGACGCGGCGGAGTTCCGGGAAAACCTGGCCATGCCGCTGATGGTCGCGGCCCATCATCGCGCCACCGGGGATGACCGCGCCCGGCTCGATGCACTCGCCGCCATGGGCGCCCGCCTCATCGCCGCCGGCGGCGTGCGCTACCACGCCGCGCATCGCCGCCGCCTGGCCGATGTGCTCAGCGCCATTCGCCTGGGCCGGCCCGTGGCGGAACTCGGCCTCGACGCCCAGCCCAATGGCGAGGCCTGCCTCAAGCCCGAGGCCGAGTTGCGCCGGCTTTTTGAAGGGCATGCGGCGGCGGTGGATCGTGTGGCGGATCTCGCCTCGGTCGCGCGGTTCTCCTTGCGCGAACTCGCCTATGAATACCCGGACGAGATCCTCGATCCAGGCCTGACGCCCCAGCAAACCCTGGAAGCCCGCGTCGCGGCCGCACAGCACGAGACATGGCCGCAAGGCGTGCCCCCCAAGGTGCAGGCGCAGCTCGCGCATGAAATCGCGCTGATCGGCAAGCTGGATTACGCGCCCTATTTCCTGACCGTGCATGAGATCGTGCGCTACGCCCGCAGCATCGGCATTCTCTGCCAGGGGCGCGGTTCGGCGGCCAATTCGGCGGTGTGCTACGTCCTCGGCATCACCGCCGTCCCGCCCGACAAGCATGATCTGCTGTTCGAGCGCTTCATCAGCGAAGCCCGCGACGAACCACCCGATATCGACGTGGATTTCGAACATGAGCGGCGCGAGGAGGTGATCCAGCACATCTACCAGCGCTATGGCCGCCACCGGGCCGCCATCGCCGCCACCGTGATCCGCTTCCGCGAGCGCAGCGCGATCCGCGAGGTGGGCAAGGCGCTCGGCCTCGGCGAGGAGGTGACCGCGCCGCTCGCCAAGGCGGTCTGGGGTGCCGGCGATGCCACCTGGGAGGAGATCGCCGCCGAACATGGCCTCGATGCCGAGGACCCCCGCCTGAAACTCGCCGGCGAATTGGCCGATGAGATCCTGGATTTCCCGCGCCATCTGGCCACCCATGTCGGCGGCTTCATCATCACCCGCGGGCCATTGACCGAACTCTGTGTGGTGACGCGCGCCGCCATGGTGGATCGCCACACCATCGAATGGGACAAGGACGACATCGAGGCGCTGCGCATGCTGAAGGTGGATGTGCTGGGCCTGGGCATGTTGAGCTGCATCCGCCGGGGCCTCCAGCTCATCGGCAAATCCGCGCTGACCGACATCCCGCAGGACGACCCCGCCACCTATGAGATGCTGAGCCGGGCGGACAGCCTGGGCGTCTTCCAGGTGGAAAGCCGCGCGCAGATGAACATGCTGCCGCGTCTCCGCCCCGCGAAATTCTACGACCTCGTCGTACAGGTCGCCATCGTCCGCCCCGGCCCGATCCAGGGCGACATGGTCCATCCCTATCTCAAGCGCCGCGATGGCAAGGAGCGCGTCGAATATCCCAATGAGGCGCTGAAGGCGGTGCTGGAGAAGACCTTGGGCGTGCCGCTGTTCCAGGAACAGGCGATGCAGGTGGCGATCATCG
>CANHTE010000022.1 GCA_947462945.1 Acetobacteraceae bacterium | reverse complement strand
TCGGGGGGCGGAAATCCTCTCCACCGGCGGCACGGCGCAGGCGATCCGCGCGGCCGGCATTCCGGTGAAGGATGTGAGCGAACATACGGGCTTCCCGGAAATCCTGGATGGCCGCGTGAAGACGCTGGTGCCGCAGGTGCATGGCGGCATCCTCGGCCGGCGCGATGACGCGGCGCATCTGGCGCAGATGGCAGAGCATGCCATCGCGCCGATCGACCTCGTCGCGGTGAACCTCTACCCCTTCGAGGCGACGGTTGTGAAGGGCGCCGCCTTCGAGGATTGCATCGAGAATATCGACATCGGCGGCCCCGCGATGATCCGCAGCGCCGCCAAGAACCACGCCCATGTGGTGGTGGTGACCGAGCCCGCGCATCTGGCGCGCATCACCGCCGAGATCGAGGCCACGGGCGGCACCTCGGCCGAACTCCGCCGCGAATTGGCCGCCGCCGCCTATGCCCGCACCGCCGCCTATGATGCCGCGATTTCCACGTGGTTTGCCGGTCAGCTCGGCCAGGATTTCCCGCCGCGCCTCGCTTTCGCCGGACAACTCGCGCAGACGCTGCGCTATGGCGAAAACCCACACCAGAAGGCCGGCTTCTACCTCGATGGCAGCGCGCGGCCCGGGATCGCTACCGCGAAGCAGGTGCAGGGCAAGGAGCTCTCCTACAACAATCTGAACGACACCGACGCCGCCTATGAGGCCTGCGCGGAGTTCGACGCGCCCGCCATCGTCATCGTGAAACACGCCAATCCCTGCGGCATCGCCATCGCGGAGGATCTGGCGAGCGCCTGGGACCGTGCGCTGCTGTGTGATCCGGTCTCGGCCTTTGGTGGCATCGTCGCCGCGAACCGGGTTCTGGACGCGGCGGCGGCGGAAAAAATCACCGCCATCTTCACCGAGGTGGTGATCGCGCCCGATGCCGACGACGCAGCGCGCGCCATCTTCGCCCGCAAGAAGAATCTGCGCCTGCTGCTGACCGGCGGCATGCCCGATCCCGCCGCGCCGGGGATGACCTTCCGCAGCGTCGCCGGCGGATTTCTCGCGCAGTCGCGCGATGCTGGGCGCGTGACGGAGAGCGAACTCCGTGTGGTCACGAAGCGCGCGCCGAGTGCGGCCGAGATGGCGGACCTGCTCTTTGCCTTCCGCGTTTGCAAGCATGTGAAGTCCAACGCCATCATCTACGCCAAGAACCTGGCCACCGTGGGCATCGGTGCGGGGCAGATGAACCGCGTGGAGAGCAGCCGCATCGCCGCCTGGAAATCCGAAGCCGCCGCCAAGGCCGCCGGCCTGGACCAGCCGCTGGCCGTGGGCAGCGTGGTCGCCTCCGATGCTTTCTTTCCCTTCGCCGATGGGCTGGAGACCGCCGCTGCTGCCGGTGTGACGGCCGTGATCCAGCCGGGTGGCTCGATGCGCGATGCCGAAGTCATCGCCGCCGCCGATGCTGCCGGCCTCGCCATGGTCTTCACCGGCATGCGCCACTTCCGCCATTGAGGAGCGTGCCATGCATGTTGGGATGATCGTCGGCATCGGGCCGGCCGCGACGGATTTCTACTACCGAACCATCATCACCATCGCCGAGGCGCGGGGTGCGACCCTCGACCTCACCATGGCGCATGCCGATCTGCCCACCTTGCGGCGCAACCTGGGCGCCGCGGATACGCAGGCCCAGGCGGCAGTCTATCTGCGCCTCACGGAAGGTCTGAAGGCCGCGGGGGCGGAGGCGGTCGCCATCACCTCGATCGCGGGTCATTTTTGCCTGGATGCCTTCCGGGCGGTGTCACCGCTGCCCGTTATCAGCATCCTGACCGAGGTGAACAACGCGGTGAAAGCGGCCGGCCATCGCCGCCTCGGGATCATCGGCAACAACATCCCGATGCGGACGCGCTTCTATGGCGCCCTGCCCGGTACCGAAGTTCTGGCGCCGGAGGGCGAGATGCAGGCGCAGGTCCATACCGCCTATATGGACATGGCCAGCCGTGGCGCGGTGACCGAAGCCGAGCGCGACATCTTCCTCCAGGCTGGCCATGCCCTGATGGCGCAAGGCGCCGAGGCCATCATGCTCGGCGGCACTGATCTCGCCCTCGCCTTTCCGGGCGGGCAGGCGCCCTTCCCGCTGCTGGATTGCGCCGGCATTCACGCCGCCGCCATCGCCCGCGCCGCGCTGGACTGACACGCCGCTTCAAGGGCGCCTCCGGCGGCTGGGGCCATTGGCCCCAGACCCCGCCCATTTGACCGGCCGCCCATCATGGCTATCCCGGTCATTCTTCAGCGAAGGGGTTTGAAGCCGGTGCTCTCCGCTTGTGGGTGAGGTGGCCGGGATGGCATGCATGGAGCCTGACTCAACAGGGGCGTGATTCGTGACATTGGAAGCTGCGCTGCTGGGCATTGCCCTTCTTCTGCTTCTTGCGGTGCTGGCCGTTCTCCTCACCCGGAAACCCGTAAGCGACCCGACCCTGCCTCTGCTGCAAGCCGCGCAGGAGCGCCAGGGCGAGCGGCTGGGCGCACTGACGGGCGAGGTGAAGGCGGCGCTGACTGCGAGCGAGGCCGCCCTCGGCGCCGTGGTCCAGGGCTTTGCCGTGGAGCAGGCGAAGCTGCTGAATGCAGCCCTGCTGAAGCAGACCGAGGCCCTCGCCGCCATGGAGAAATCCCTGCTGGAGCGCTTCGCCGCCGAGGCGAAGGCGACCCAGGAGGGGCTCTCCGCCGGCATGCTGAAGCAGGCGGAATCGCTGGCAAATACGGAAAAATCTCTTCTCGAACGCCTCACCGCCGATGCCAAGGCCACGCAGGAAGCCATGAGCACCGAGACAGCGCGCTCGCGCGAGGTGCTCGACAAGAAACTCACCGAGATGCGCGAGAACAGCGAAAAGCGCCTGGCCGAGATCCAGAAATCCGTGAACGAACAACTGGCCGGCGCGGTTGAGAAGCAGATGAATGAGAGCTTCGCCCGCGTGATTGACCAGTTCACCGCCGTGCAGAAGGCGATGGGCGAAATCCAGGCCGTGACCGGCCAGATCGGCGACATCAAGCGCCTCTTCGGCAATGTGAAGACGCGCGGCGGCTGGGGTGAGACGCAGGTGAAGGCCCTGCTGGACGATATCCTCCCCGAGGGCAGCTACGAGGTGAATGTCCGCCTGCGCGAGAACAGCGCGGATTCCGTGGAATTCGCCGTGGTGATGCCCACCACGGGCGAGGCGCGCGTGCTGCTGCCGGTGGATGCGAAATTCCCCATCGAGGATTACGAGCGCCTGCTGAACGCCTGGGAAGCCGCCGACCCCATCGCCGAGGCCACCGCGCGCAAGGCGCTGGAAATCCGCATTCGTGGCGAGGCGAAGAAGATCGCGGAGAAATACATCCTCCCGCCGCGCACGGTGGAGTTCGGCGTGATGTATCTGCCGACTGAGGGTCTCTACGCCGAGGTCGCGCGCATCCCCGGGCTGATTGACGATATCGGCCGGAACCACCGCGTGCTGATCCTCGGGCCCTCGCTGCTGCCGGCGCTGCTGCGCACGATCCAGCTGGGACATGTCACGCTGGCGCTGTCGAAGAACGCCGAATCCGTGCGCGAATTGCTCTCGGCGACGAAGGGCGAGATGGGCAAGATGGCGGATGTGCTGGACAAGCTGGGCAAGCAGGTGGGCACCGTCACCAAGACCATCGGCGAAGCACAGAGCCGCACGAGGCAGATCACGCGCAAGCTCAGGACGATCGAGGCGCTGCCTGGGGATCAGTCGGGGGCTGTTTTGGGGATTGAGGACGGGGTGGCGGATGAAGAAGAAACATAAGGGCCTCCGGCGGCCGGGGTCACGGACCCCGGACCCCCTTCGTAAAGGGCGCTGGGGCCGCCATTCTGCAATGATGTGGCCCCGGCCGCCGGCGGCTTTTTCTTGAGCCTCCTTCAACTCCAATCCGCCCTGGGCCTCGCTTTGCTCTGTCTCCTGGCCTGGGCGATGGGCGGCTTTCGCCGTGACGCTTCCTGGCGCGTGGTCGCCGGCGGTTTGCTGGGCCTGATCGGCCTCGCCGCGCTGCTGCTCTACGTGTCCCCGCTGCGCGCTGGCTTCGCGCTGATCGGCCAAGCGGTGGATGCTTTGGCGCGGGCGACGCAGGCGGGCACGGCGCTGGTCTTTGGTTATCTGGGTGGGGGGCCGCTGCCTTTTGCGGAGGTCACGCCCGGTTCCTCCTTCATCCTGTTTTTCCAGGCGCTGCCGCTGGTGCTGCTGGTCGGGGCGCTTTCGGCGGTGCTGTATCACTGGCGCATTCTGCCCTTTGTCGTGCGCGGCCTGGCGGGCGGGTTGCGGCGCTTGTTCGGACTGGGGGGTGCTGCGGGCTTCTCGGTCGCGGCCAATGTGTTTGTGGGCATGGTGGAGGCGCCGCTGCTCATCCGACCCTGGCTCGCCAAGCTGACGCGCTCGGAGTTGTTCGTGGTCATGGTGGCAGGGCTGGCCACCATCTCGGGCAATACGCTGGTGGTTTATGCGCTCATCATCTCACCCGTCGTGCCGGATGCGGCGGGGCAGTTATTGACCGCCTCACTGATCGGGGCGCCGGCCGCCGTGCTGGTGGCGTTGCTGATGATCCCGGGCGAGGTGGTGACCGATGGTGAGGCCGAAGCGCCGGCGCTTTATTCCAGCACCATGGAGGCGCTGGTCCAGGGCACGACGGATGGGCTGCAGCTGCTGCTTGGCATCATGGCGGCGTTGATCGTCTTCGTGGCGCTGGTGGCGTTGGGCAATGAAATCCTGCAACCGCTGCTGGGCGTCACCTTGCAACAGATCGCGTCCATCCTGTTCTGGCCGCTGGCCTGGGCCATGGGCGTGCCGGCGGCGGAAGCGGCGATGGTGGCGCAATTCCTCGGCGTGAAAATCGTGGTGAATGAGTTCGTGGCCTATCTGGATCTCGCGCGCGGCGGTGGCGCGGGGCTGGGGGAGCGCTCACGCCTCATCCTCACCTACGCGCTGTGCGGCTTCACCAATTTCGGCTCGGTCGGCATCATGCTGGGCGGGCTTTGCGCCATGTGCCCGGAACGCCGGGCCGAAATCGTCGCTCTTGGCCTGCCCTCACTGGCGGCGGCCACCATTGCCTGCTGCATGATGGGCGCGGCCGTGGGTGTGCTGACACCGCCCTGATGGCAGGATAGCCTGACGTCTCGCCCGGAGAGCCCCGCATGTCCCATCTTGTTCATCGTAACCTCAAGGTCGCCCCGCCCATCGCGGTCTCTGGCCAGGGGATCTGGCTGCGGGAAGCCAGTGGCCATGCGGTGATGGATGGCAGCGGCGGCGCGGCGGTGGCCTGCCTCGGCCATGGCCATCCGCATGTGCTGGGGGCCATGCAGGCGCAACTCGGCAAGCTGACCTATGCCCATACCGCGTTGTTCTCCTGCGAGAGTGCGGAGCGCCTGGCGGATATGCTGGTGGGCCACGCGCCCGGTCAGGAGCATGGGGGCGGGCTGACGCACGCCTATTTCGTCTCCTCCGGGAGCGAGGGGATGGAGGCGGCGCTGAAAATGGCGCGTCAATATTTCGTGGAAAAGGGCCAGCCGCAGCGCACCCGCTACATCGCGCGCCGGCAGAGCTATCATGGCAATACGCTGGGGGCCCTCGCCGCCGGGGGGAATGCCATGCGCCGCGCCCCCTATGCGCCGATTTTGAGTGACGCCTTCAGCCATGTGGCTCCCTGCTACAGCTACCGCGACCGCGCGGATCATGAGAGCGATGCCGATTACGTCCAGCGCCTGGCGGACGAATTGGAGGCCGAGTTTCTGCGACTTGGCCCCCACAATGTGATCGCCTTCTGCGCCGAGACCGTCGTTGGCGCGACACTCGGCTGCGTCACGGCCCTGCCTGGCTATTTCCCCAAGATGCGCGAGATTTGCGACCGCCACGGCGCCCTGCTCATTCTCGATGAGGTGATGAGCGGCATGGGCCGCGTCGGCACCATGCATGCCTGGGAGCAGGAGGGCGTGGTCCCGGACATCCAGGTCATCGCCAAGGGGTTGGGCGGTGGCTACCAGCCCATCGGCGGCATCCTGGTGCAAGGGCGCGTCATCGAGGCGATCCGCGATGGCTCTGGCGGCTTCATGCATGGCCACACCTACCAGGCGCACCCCATGGCCTGCGCGGCCGCCCTGGCCGTGCAGGAGGTGATCGAGGGTGAAAATCTGCTGGCCAATGTCAATGCCATGGGCGCGTTGCTGGAAGCGGGATTGACCGAACGCCTCGGCAATCACCGCCATGTGGGCGATATCCGCGGGCGCGGGCTGTTCTGGGCGATTGAGCTGGTGCAGGACCGTGCCAGCAAGGCGGTCTTCGACCCCACGCTGAAAATCAATGAGCGCGTGAAGCGTGAGGCCTATGCGCGGGGCCTGGGCTGTTATCCCATGGGCGGCACGATTGACGGGTTGCGCGGCGACCACGTGATCCTGGCGCCGCCCTATAATGTGACACAAGCGGAGGTGGGCATGATCCTGGACCGCTTCGGTGCCGCCGTGGAGGCCGCCCTTGCCGCATGACGCGCCACCTGGCGTGACGCGGGAAGAAATCATCCTGGGCTACCGGATGTTTTTCGGCCGGGACCCCGAGGATGAGGCCGTCATTCAGGCCGGCCAGGCCGCCTGGCCGGATGTGGCCAGCATGGGCAGCGCCATGGCGGCGAGTGCGGAATTCGGCGCCCGCCATGGCTGCAACGCCCATGCCCAGCCGCCGCTGGATGCCCCCGGCAATCTGGTCGAGACCGAGGCCGATGTCGCCACGCTTCGTTTGATGGCCGAGCGCCTGGGCGGCTATTGGAACCGCGCCGGGGAAGCCGCGCCGCATTGGTCTGTGCTGACCGAGGAACGTTTCCTGCCGCAGAATATCGGCGCCAATCTGGAGGCCTTCTACGCTTCCGGGGCCTGGGATGCGCAGGTGCTGGATGCGACGCTGGCGCGCATCGGCCGGCGTGCCGAACAGTTCCGGCATTGCGTGGATTATGGCTGCGGCGTGGGGCGGGTGACGCTGCAATTCGCGCGGCGCTTCCCGCAGGTCACGGGCCTCGATATCTCGGCCCCGCATTTGCACCTGGCCAGCGAGACATGTCGCCGTGCCGGCTTCGAGCATGTGGCGCTGCGCCAGGTGACGCCGGAGCATCTGATGCCGGTTGAAAGCTGTGACCTTTGGTATTCGCGCATCGTGTTGCAGCACTGCCCGCCACCGGTCACCATGAATATCCTGCGGCACGCCTTCCGGGCTTTGGATGCGGGCGGGGTCGCGATCTTTCAGTTGCCGGTCTGGATTCGCAGTTATGGTTTTGACCTGAAGACCTATCTGGCCGGAACACCGGGGGGCGAGATGGAAATGCATGCCATCCCGCAGCGTATGATCCTGGAATTGGCCGATTGGCAGGGCATGGTCCTGCGAGACGTGCGTGAGGACAGTTTTCTTGTGGGCCAGCCGGCGGCCGCCCTTTCCAACACCTTCACCTTCGAAAAAATGCGATAGCCCGGCGGGCGACCCCCGCATTCCTTCGGTCCAGATGTGACGGACGCGGATGGTGGCGGCACTGCATTTCTCAGGGCCGAGCCAGCCGGGCCTGCACAAGGGGCGCGGCCTTATCTTCTGCCCGGCTGGGCGGCCCGGCGCTCGGGCAGGAATTCCACGAAATACTCGTAGTTATCGGCGTTCAGCGCGGCCCGGTCCGGCTCCTTGCGGGCCAGGGCCAGGGCGGCGCTGCGCCCATAGGCCATATCGCCGGTGCCGGCCGCCAAATGGCTCATTTCATGCACCATCACGCCGGGGCGGGAATCGGCGCCCTCATTCTGTGCATTGAAGAAAAGCGGGCAGAGCATCACGCTGCGGCGCGTGAGATTGGCAATTGCAAAGACGCGGCGGTTGCCACAGCTCTCCGCCGTGCCACAAAGCACGGGCGGGCGCCGCTCCGGTCGCAGCAATTCCAGCGTGCGGGCCAGACGCACCCGAATTTTTGGGTGAGGCGTGGTGCCGAACCAGCTGCGCACATGCTCATGATAGGGCTCGGCATCCAGGAAGGCGAGTGCAGCCTCCGTGTGGCGCTCAGCCAGGGCAAAGGCGTGTTCGACGAGGATCACCCGTTTTGGGTCGCAACCAGACAAAGCCGCCGGGGGAGTATTGCCCCAGGCCACAGGCGCGGCCGCCAGCAGCGCGAGGTTCGCCCAAGCGGCAAAAATGATCAGGCGGCGCGGTGCATCCATGCCGAAAGTTAAGCGCGGAATCCGGGCATGAAAAAGGGGATGGCTGAGCCCTGCGTGGCGTGGCGTTTGCAAGCACCGGCTGAACCCGCCTGGAGGCTTGAGATGCACCGCCGTTCTGCACTGATTTTTGGCACTGCCTGCCTTGCCACGCCCCATCTGGCGCGGGCCCAGGCCGGCACCATCCGGCTGATTGTGCCCTTTGCGCCCGGCGGCGCCTCGGACACCACGGCGCGCATCATCCAGCCGGGCTTCGCCGCCGCCATGGGACGCACGGTGGTGATCGAGAATCGCGCGGGTGCCAGCGGTTCCATCGGTACGCTGCAAGTGGTGCGTGCCACGCCGGATGGCAGCGTTATCGGCATTTCCAATACCTCGCCGCACGGCATTGTTCCGCTGGCCAGCAATCCGGCCCCTTACGATGGGGACCGCGATTTCACCCATATCGCGATGGTGGCCGATACGCCGACCGTCATGCTGCTGCCCGGCAATTCACCGCTCAACAGCTTCGAGGAGCTGATGCAGGCCGCCCGCACGCGCCCGAATGGCGTGACCTATGGCAGTTCGGGCGTCGCCGGCATGCAGCATCTCCAGGGGGAGATGATGGCCAGGCTTTCCGGGCTGCGCTTCATCCATGTGCCCTATCGCGGCACCGGCCCAGGGCTCCAGGCCACCATCGCGGGCGAGGTGGATTGCTTCCTCACCCCCATGGCAGGCACGACCGGTGCCATCGAGGCGCGGCAGGTGAAGCCCATCGCGATCTCGACGCCCGACCCCTTCGCGCCTTTGCCTGGCGTGCCGACCTATGTGCAGCTTGGCCTGCCGCAATTGACCGTCTCCTCCTGGACGGGGATTTCCGGGCCGCGCGGCATGCCGGCCGGGCTGGTGGGCGAGATGCACGCGGCGATGCAGCGCGTGCTGGCGGATGCGGATACCGGGCGGCGGCTGGTTGCGGCCGGGCTCTACCCGCTGACGCGGCCCTATTCCTCCGCAGACTACCAGCAAATCCATGCGGATTTCGCGCGCGTCTGGGGACCTGTGGTGCGTGAGGCCCGCATCAGCCTCGACTGAGGGGCGCTGGCCTGCCGCCGCTTGCGGTGTCACCTTTGGCGCATGGAGGTTTGCCTCAGTTT
>CANHTE010000021.1 GCA_947462945.1 Acetobacteraceae bacterium | reverse complement strand
GCAATCCGTGATGATCGCCGCGCGGATGGTGCAGGTGGGGGCCGTGGATGACGCGGTCTTTGCGACCGCCCGCGCCCGGCGGCTGCGCAGCTCCGGCCGTTCGGCGCGCGCCACGCTGGCGCATCTCTCGGCGAAGGGTGTTGCCAGCGAAACCGCGCGGGCAGCCTTGGGCCATGAGGATATGCCCGGCGAGTTCACCGCCGCCCTGATCCTGTGCCGCAAGCGCCGCTTCGGCCCTTTCGCCGCCGCCATGCCGGAACCCGCGCTGCGTCAGAAATGGCTGGCCAGCCTGGCCCGCGCCGGCTTCAGCGGAGAGGTGGCGCGCCGTGCCCTGGCCACCCCCCGGGTGGAAGCCGAGCAATGCCTGGCGGAGGCCCGATGAGCCCTTCCCGCGTGGTCTTCACCCGTCAGGGTTTCTGGCGGGGGGTTCGCATCTCGCTGCCGATGGTGCCGGCCATGGCGCCCTTCGGCCTCATCGTGGGCGTGCTCGCTGATGCACGCGGCCTTTCCTGGCTGGAGACGATGGTCATGTCGGCCCTTGTCTTTGCCGGAACCAGCCAGCTGGTGGCCCTGGAACTCTGGACCGATCCGGCGCCCATCCTGGGTGCCACGCTGGCGGCCTTGGTCATCAATCTACGCCTGGCGCCGATGGGCGCCGCCCTCGCCCCCTGGCTGGACAAGCTGCGCGGCATGAGGCTTTGGGGCACGCTGGCGACGCTGGTGGATAACAGCTTCGCCATCGCCATCGCTGACCAGAGGGCGGGCGGCAAGGATGCGGCGCTGCTGCTGGGCGTGGGTCTGACCTTCTGGATGTTCTGGATGAGCATGACAGGACTTGGCCATGCCTTTTCCGGCCTGATCGCCCTGCCGCCCGGCCACCCGATTTTCTTTGCCAGCGTGGCGACGTTGGTCGCGCTGATGGTGCCGCTCTGGCGCGGTGCGTCGGAGGTGCTGCCCTGGGTGGTGGCCGCGATCGCTGCGGTCACGGCCTCGCATGGCTTGGGGCTGGGGCAGCCCTGGCCCGTGCTGGCGGGCGCGATATTGGGCGCCGCCGCCGGCGCCTGGCGGGACCACGCCAGATAGGTCCTGCTTGCGCTATCGACCGCCAAGGCCGCGAAAGGGCTGGGAATTTGAGGGAGCAAAGCTGTCAGGCTAAGCTTGCGGCATGGTTCTCTACACGCCCCCCGCCTTCCGCGAAGACCGCCCCGAGGTGCTGCTGCGCCTCATGCGGGAATCACGACTTCCCCTTCTGATCAGCAACGGTGTGAATGGAATGCCCGATGTCACGCATCTGCCGCTGCTGACGGATGGCGTGCGCATCGTCGGCCATCTGGCGCGCGCCAATCCGCATTGGAAGGCGCTGCGTGAGGGTGCGCGGGCCATTGCCATCTTCCCCGGGCCGGATGGCTATGTCTCGCCCTCCAGCTACGCGTCCAAGGCTGAGCATCACCGCGTCGTGCCCACATGGAATTATGAGGCCGTGCATGCCGAAGGCCCGGTCGAGATCATCGAGGACGCGGCGCGACTGCATGAGATCGTCTCCACACTGACGGATCACCATGAAAAACCCCGCACCGAGCGCTGGGCGGTTGGCGACGCGCCCGCTGATTTCATCGCCGGCCAGCTCAAGGGAATTGTGGGCGTTGTGCTGACGATTGAAGTGCTCATCGGCAAGCGCAAACTCTCGCAAAACCGCCCAGCTGCGGATCGGGATGGCGCCCTGGCGGATGTCGGCCACAATAATGCTGCGCTGGCGGAAGCGATGCGTGCGGCGCGGGAGGGAAACTAGCGCCTGATCCGCGCAGGCGGCTTCGCCGAGGTGGCCAATCAGCCGCATCAACGAGCGTCTGATCCGCGCAGGCGGCTTCGCCGGGGTGGCCAGTCAGCCGCATCAACGAGCGTCTGATCCGCGCAGGCGGCTTCGCCGGGGCGGCCAATCAGCCGCATCAACGAGCGTCCGGTTTGCCCGGGCACTCAACACAGGAAACTCACCATGGATATGGAACTTGCCGGCAAGCGCGTTGTCATCACGGGCGCCTCAAAGGGCATAGGCTATGCCTGTGCCGAGGCCTTCGCGGCTGAGGGCTGCGATATCGTGCTCGCAGCCCGCGCACCGGATGATGCGGCGGCCCGGCTGCGTGCCAAATACCAGGTGCGGGTCGAGGCCGTGACGGCCGATCTTTCCAAACCGGCGGAGCGCGCGCGGCTGCACGCCTTTGCGCCCGATGCGGATATCCTGGTGAACAATGCCGGCGCCATCCCCTCGGGCGGGATTGCCGATATCTCCATGGAGAAATGGGAGGAGGCCTGGCAGCTCAAGGTCTTTGGGTATTTCCACCTGACGCAGGCCTTCATGGGCAGCATGTGCGCGCGGAAATCGGGTGTGATCGTGAATATCATCGGCATGGCCGGGCGGGCCTGGAAGCCAGGCTATATCGCGGGCACGGCGGGCAATGCGGCGATCATCGCCTTCACCTCGGCGGTGGGTTTCGACGCGCAGAAGGAGAATGTGCGCGTCTTTGGCATCAACCCGGCGGTGACGCGCACCGAGCGCATGGAAACCCAAGCCCGCTTCCGCGCGGAACAGGCCCTGGGGGACCCGAATCGTTGGCCGGAAATGATCAAGGGCCTGCCCTTCGACCGTCCGATCGAGCCACGAGAGATCGCGGACATGGCCGTATTCGGCGCCTCACCGCGCGGCGGATATCTGAATGGAACGGTGATCGATATCGACGGCGCAGGCCAATTCAAGGGCTGAGCTTCGGCAGGACGCCGCCATAAACCGGTTCCCAAAGGCCCCGGCCTTTGGTGGGGGTGCGGGGGCGAAGCCCCCGCGGCACTTACCCTCTGCGGAGCATCCCCCGCACCCGGTCAATCTGACGATCACTCCAGGCCATCGCCTTTTCCTCACGCGCCTCGATACCGGGGATGAGGTGCGGCCAGCGGCGGTCAATCACGCCCACCCCGCGATACGCCCAGATATATTGATCTCGCAGGATAAAGGTACCCAAACCCACGAAAATAAAGCCCGGCAAGACCGGCAAAATCAACCCGACCGGCCCGAGGCACAAGCAGCCAATGCCGATGGCCTTGCGGCGGCGTGAGGGGCGGAGCTCGATCATACCCCCCAATTGGCATCGCGCAGCCTGTCATTCAAGCAATAAAGGGTTAACGCGCCGGATGGATCGGCACGAAGACCGGCTTCACCAGCCAGCGCCGGGCGATCTCGAAATAGCCGCGAAATACGAAATGGCCGTTGTGGCTGAGCAAATTCTCGCGGTGGCGCTTCCAGAAGCCGGGAATCTCGAACCAGGACAGGGTCGGGTAGAGATGATGCACGATATGGAGGTTGTTCCACAGGAACAGCAGGCCAAAGACCCAGTTGCTCTCCACCGAGGCGGTGCGCTCACCCGGCCGATCGCCCCAGCGGTGCTCGATGAAAGCGCGCAGCAGACCCAGGGAAATGCCCGGCAGCACCCAGACCAGATAATAATGCCAGACCGGCATGTGAGCGACCTGCGTGACGAACCAGAGCACCACGGAAAGTCCGGCGAAAAAGCCCAGCCAGACCGGCACATCGGAAAAATCGCCCCCCTTCAGCTTGGCGCTCTCCACCAGGACCAGCTTGCGCAGCCTGAGGATGGGCCCGACCGTCAGCCGCCCCAGCAGGGTCTGGTTGAACAGCAGCACGGCGCGGAAGGCGGGCGTGTAGCCGCTCCAGTCCTCGCGCTTGTGATACTGCGTCTCGGTGTCCTCACCCGGAATGGTGAGATAGGTGTTGCGGTGGTGCCTGCTGTGGCTGCGCTTGTACAGCTCGAAGGGCCACCACCCGCCAATGGGCGGCCAGACGATGACGGTGCGCAGCCAGTTGGGCAGGCTGCGCCAGCCATGAATGGCCTCATGCTGGAGCGAGAAATGCCAGGCCAGGATATAGGCCGCCAGCAGCGCCTCGATCGGCCAGGGCAGATGGGCATGCAGCATCAGCAGCGTGGCCCAGCTGGCATAGATGGCGATGGCCACGCCCCAGGTCGGCAGCTCCCAGCGGCGCCACAGGGCGCGGGTCTGCGTGGGCTCGGTCAGGGATGCGATCTTGGCCATGCTGCGAAGCCTGCCATATCGCACCGCAGTGCAGCAATCACGTTGCGCGCCCCCCGCTCACTGCCTAGGCTTTGGTCATGCCCGCACCGCGCTCCCTTGCCGAACTCGAAGCTGATGTGACCCGCGATCTCGACTTGACCGGCCACCCCCGCGCGCCGTGGCTGCTGCCAAAGACTGTTGGCGGCCTGGCCGCGCTGGATGTGCTGATCATCGGCGGCGGGCAATGCGGGGTGGCTGTCGCGCATGCGCTGAAGCGGGACAAGGTGGACAATATCCTGGTCCTGGACCGCGCCGATTACGGCCGGGAAGGCCCCTGGACCACCTATGGCCGCATGCGCGCCCTGCGCAGCCTGAAGGACATGACCGGCCCTGATCTCCGCCTGCCCAGCCTCACCTATCAATCCTGGCATGAGGCCAATTTCGGCACGGCGGATTGGGAGGCGATGCGCTGGATCCCCAAGGACCTCTGGAATGATTTTCTTTTATGGTTCCGCCGCGTGACCGGCGTGCCGGTGCGCAATGGCGTGGCGGCCGGTACCATCACCCCCACCACCACCGATGACGGCCTGCCCGCCTTCCGCGTCGAGACCAGCGAAGGCCCCCTGCATGCCCGCAAGGTGCTGCTCGCCACCGGGCAGGAGGGGGTGGGCGCCTGGTGGATGCCGGAGCACATCGCGGCCCTCCCCCGCGAATTCCGGGCCCATACCCATGAGATGATTGATTTCGCGGCCCTGCGCGGCAAGGTGGTGGCCGTGCTGGGCGCCGGCGCCTCGGCCTTCGACAATGCGGCGGTCGCCCTCGAACATGGCGCGGCGGAAGTGCACATCTTTTGCCGCCGGGCAGAGCTCATGGTGGTGCAGCCCTATCGCTGGCTCACCTTCGCCGGCTTCCTGCGCCACATGGGCGAGATGAGCGACGAATGGCGCTGGCGCTTCATGTCCCATGTGCTGGGCATGCGCGAGGGCTTCGCGCAGGATCACTATGACCGCGTGATCCGCTTTCCCAATTTCCGCCTGCATGCGGGCCGTGAGTGGCAGGCAGCGCGCATCGAGGAAGGCCGGGTGGTGTTGACCACGCAGGGCGGCGACTTCTTGGCCGATTACTGCATCACCGGCACAGGCGTGCGGATGGATGCCGAGCTGCGCCCCGAACTCGCCCTTTGCGCCGCGAACATCGCCACCTGGGGGGATCGCTACAGCCCGCCGCCCAACGAGGCCAATCCGCGCCTGGCCCTCTACCCCTACCTGAACGCCGATAGCGCCTTTGTGGAAAAGCGCCCGGGCGAGACGCCCTGGATTTCGGGCATCCATCTGTTTGGCATCGGCACCACCATGAGCTTCGGCCCGGCGGGAAGTTCCATCAATGCCATGGCGATTTCGGCGCCGCGCGTGGCCGCCGGCATCACGCGCAACCTCTTCGCCGAGGATATGCCCCGGCTTTATGGCGATCTCTGCGCCTATGACGAGAAGCAGGTGGAAGTGGATGCGGCCCGGCTGGAGCATGCTCCGCCCGCAAGGGCTCACATCACAGACTCCAGCTCCTTGTTTGCGACCAGCCTGATCCGCTGAAACGGTCCCGTTTGAGCGAATAATGGCTCAGGGGCGGAGGAGGCGCCGCCGCAGTGCGGCCGAGCCCCAGTCAATCAACGCCACCGTGGCCAGGATCATCAGGATGATGAAGGCCGCCTCATCCCAGCGTAACGCGCGGATACGGTCGGAAAGCTGGAACCCGATGCCGCCCGCCCCGACGATTCCCAGAATGGTCGAGGAGCGGACATTGCTCTCGAAGATATAGAGAATATTGGAGAGTATCAGCGGCAGCGCCTGCGGCAGCAGGCCGAAGCGCGCCGATTGCACGCCGTCGCCGCCGGCGGCGCGCACGCCATCCACTGGCCGCCGATCCGCGTTTTCCAAAGCCTCGCTGTACAGTTTCGCGAGGGTGCCGGTGTCACTCACGATGATGGCCAGCACGCCGGCGAGCGGCCCCAAGCCAACCGCGCGCACGAAGATCAGCGCCCAGACCAGCTGGTCCACCCCGCGCAGCACATCCATGAAGCGGCGCAGTCCGAAGCGAAACGGCGCCAGCGAGATGACATTGCGCGCGGCCAGGAAGCCGAGCGGCACCGCCAGCACGGCAGCCACCACCGTGCCGGCCACCGCCATGGCCAGCGTTTCCAGCAACGCCCAGAACAGCTCCATCGGCTGCTCGCCCGGGCTGGGCGGCAGCATGAGGAGACTGACCCGAAGCAGCTCAGCCAGCCCACCCAGAAACCGCGCCGGCGTCATCTCGAACCAGACAAAGGCGCCAAGCGTGAAGCCCACGGCGCCCAGGGCCAGCACCCAGCGCAGGCCCCGTGCCAGGCCACGCCGCCCAAAGGCTGCGGGCATGCGCGCCTGCCAGGCGGCCACATCCTGCGAGGCACTCACTTTGCCGTCTCCCCACCGATGAGCCGGTGCCGCAGCCGGCCGCAAAGCTGGTCAATCACCGAGACCGTCACCACCAGCAGAATCAGCAGCGCGCTCACATCCTCGTAATGCAGCAGCCGGACCGCGGTGAACACCGCCTCGCCAATGCCACCCGCGCCGACAAAGCCGATGATGGCCGAGTTGCGGACATTGATCTCGAAGCGCCACAGCGTGAAGGAAGCGAGGTTGGGCAGGATTTGCGGCACCACGCCAAAGCGGATGCTCTCCGCCCAACTGCCGCCGGCGGCGCGAATGCCATCCACCGGGCCGGCGCCCGCCCCTTCGGCAGCCTCGGCAAAGAGCTTGCCCTGTGCGCCCAGGCTGTGCAGCGCCACGGCCATGACGCCCGCCATGGGCCCAAGGCCGAAGGCGTAGATGAACAGCAGCGCGAAGACGAGTTCCGGGACGGCGCGGGCAAATTCAAAACCCCGGCGGATTACCCAGGCCAATGGCGCGTTGGGCGCCAGCCCGCGCGTGGCGAAAAAGCAACCGAGAAACGCGAAGAGCGAGCCGACCAGCGTCGCCAGATAGGCCATGACAACGGTCTCGGCCAGGAGTTGGAGCCAATGCCCCAAATCCCAGAACCATTCGGCCAGATCCTCCGGCAAATGGCCCCAGCGCAGCAAGGGCAGGGTGCGCTCCGCATATTCCGTGATGCGCGGCAGCCCGGCCCAGATGCGGGTGGGATCAAGCTCCGCCACAAAGGCCGAGGCGAGGAACACCAAAGCCAGCAGGCCCCAGCCCAGCAGGCCGCGCCGCCGGCGTTCGCCACGCAAGGCTCCAAAGGCGGATTCGGCGGCCGCCAGGCTGCCGCCCCCGAGGGGGGCGGCGACATCAGCGCGGGTCACGTGGTTCAGGTGCGACGGCGGCGCTGCTCACGTTGAATCTGCGCCACTTCCACGATCGGGCGATACATTTCTTCCGTGGCACGCAGGAAGCCGGTGGTGCGGCCGGCCGCGACCGATTCCGCCATCTCCATATTGTCCTGCGCCATTTCCAGGAAGAAGCGCGTGAGGTCGGCCTTCATGTCGGCCGGCATGTCCTTGCGGACGCAGATGGGCGGGTTCGGGATCAGCGGCGATTGCAGGATGACGCGAATGCGCTCGCGCTGCAGCACGCCACGATCAATCATCATGCGCAGCTGGCCGAAGGCGTCGTCATCGGCGGTCCAGGTGAAGGCGGCGTCGAAATTGCCGTTCAGCACGCCCAGCACACTTTGCTCATGCCCGCCCGAAAACACGGTGCGCGAGAAGAAGCGCGCAGGGTCCAGGTTCTGCGAGCGCAGCGCGGCCAACGGCACAAGGTAGCCCGAGGTGGAGTTCGGATCAGCCCAGGCGAGCGTCTTGCCGCGCAGATCTTCCAGCTTCTGGAACGGGCTGTCGCTGCGGACGATCAGCACCGAATAATAGCCGGCCTGGCCGGTCGGCGCATACCAGGTCACCAGCGGCTCGACCGCGCCATTGCTGTCGATCCAGGCTGAGGCGTAGGAGGCTGGCCCCAGGCGCGCCATCGGAATCTGCCCGCCCGTCAGGGCCTGCACGACGCCCGCATAGTCGGTCGCCTGGAAAATCCGGCATTCCACGCCCAGCTTTGCGCGGAAATAGGCGGGAAACTGGTTGAAGCGCGTGACCGTGGCGCCCTGGCTTTCCACACTGAGAATGCCGAAGCCGACGGTCGGGAAGGTCGCGCGCCAGCCGGTGGCGGGCTGGGCGGAGGCCGTCTGGATCGCGGCGGCGGAAAGGCCCGCGGCGCTGGTGGCAAGAAGAAAACGGCGGCGGTCCATCGGTGCTCTCCTGAAGCGGCGGGGCGGAGGTACCGGCGGTGCGTGATCCTGGGATGACAAACCCGAGAAGGATTGATGACGGAACCCTTCAGCCCTTCAGCATCACGGCCAATCCTGGCGAGAGGCCGATGCTGTTGCGGCCGCTGGGGGCGGTGAAACTCCCCGCGCGCGGCTTGGGCAGTTGCAGCGCCACCAGCATCTCGGCCAGTTTCACGCCGCAGGCCATGCCATCCAGCAGCGGCACGGCGGCCTCCGTCTGCATCCGCGCCGCATAGCCAGCCAGCGCGGCCCCGCCCAAGATCACGCTCTCCGCCCCCTCGGCCACGGCTTGGGCGATGCCGGCCATCACCTTGCGCTGCACGCCCTCCGCGTCCCGCACGCTCTCCTGCGGCGTCGCATCCACGCCGATCAGCGAGGCGAGGCGGCCGGCCAGCCCATGCTGCGCGATCCGTTCGCGATAGGTCTCCACCCCGCCGAAGGTGACGAGGCCGAAGCGTCCGCCCACCAGGCAGGCGGTGAAGCAGGCGGCCTCGGTCATGCCCACCACGGGGCAGGGCATCAGCTGACGCGCCGCCTCCAGCGCCGTGTCATGGCTGACGGCCAGCACCACCGCATCCACCTGGCCCGCATATTCGGCCAGCAGCGCCAGCAGCGCGTGGCCGGCGATGATGTTCTCGGCCCGGCTGCTGATCACTTCGGGGCCGAAGCGCGGGGTGGCGGCCATGATCTCGGTGCCGGGGCTGGCCGCCACGCGGGCGGCGGTGGCGCACATCTCGGTGATGGCCTGGGTGGTGTTGGCATTGGCGACGAGCAGACGCATTCTTCATTCCTTCGCACAGCCGCGACATACGACACCAAGGGGATGTTTCATGGAAGCCAAGCTCGACCTGCCCTTCGACAATGAGGCGATGCTCGCCGGCCTGCGCACATGGGTCGAGTGCGAAAGCCCGACGCATGACGCCGCCGCGGTGAACCGGATGATGTCCCTCGCCGCGCGGCATTTGGCGCT
>CANHTE010000020.1 GCA_947462945.1 Acetobacteraceae bacterium | reverse complement strand
GGGAAGGCTAGCAAGCTGCCGGGCGCCTGTCAGGAATGTTTGCGAGGCACACATGCTGCGCTGCAATATCTGGTAAGGTGCCCCCATGTCGCTCCTCCTCACCGGCCTGCCGGTCAAAGGGTTCCGCGAGACCGCCCTGTTCCGGCCTCGCTCCGTCCTGCTGCGCGCTGATCCTGGCCTGCCTGAATCGGCCATCCTGGCGCGCAACCTCGCCGCCGGCGGGTTTCAGGGCGCGCTGATGGGCGATGCCTTTGCCACCCCCGAGGGCGTACCGGACCTTGCCATCCTGTGCGTGCCGCCCGCAGCACAGGGAGCGGAACTGGCCCGCCTGGCCGCCCTGGGCTGCTTTGCCGTGGTGGTTCCCACCGCGGCCCCGGGCCTGGCCGCCATGGCCGCCGCCGCCGGGTTGCGCGTGCTGGGGGAGCGCAGCTTCGGCATCGCGCTGCCCTCCATCGGGTTGAACGCCACGCTCTCCCACATGCCGATCCGGCCGGGGAAGTTGGCTTTGATGGCGCAATCCTCCGCCATTGCGCGGGCCGTGCTGGATTGGGCCAGCGCCGAGGGCCTGGGCTTCAGCCATGTCATCGGCATTGGCGCGAATGATGGGCTGGGATTTGCGGCCGGGCTGGATTGGCTGGCGCGGGATACCACGACTTCCTGCGTGTTGCTCGAGGTGCGGCGCATCAAGCAGCGCCAGCATTTCGTCTCGGCGGCGCGGGCCACGGCGCGCACCCGCCCGGTCCTGGCGCTGCGCGCCGGCGGCCGGCTGGAGGACCCGGATGGCGTTTCCGATGGGGTGATGGCGGCCGTGCTGCGCCGCGCCGGCGTGCTGCGCGCCGAGGGCTTCGAGGAGTGGCTGGCCGCGGCCGAGACGCTGGCCCGCACCAAGCCGCGTGGCGGCGCAGGGCAGGGGGATCGCCTGGCGATCCTGGGCAATGGGCTGGGCATGGCGCGCCTCGCTGCCGATGCGGCGCTGGCGCAGGGGCTGCGGCTGGCCCAGTTCAGCGAGGCGACCTGCACGGCACTCGCGCCCCTGCTGCCGCCCGGGTGGGAGGCGCGCAATCCGCTCTCATTGGGCGGCGCTGCGGGCGGGGATCTGGCCACCGCCGCCAAGTTGCTGGCGGGAGCGCCGGAAGTGGATGTGGTCATCGCCCTGCACGCGCCCGAGCAGGCGGCGGCCCCGGTGTCAGGTTTTGCCACGGCCGCGCGCGGCAATCGCGGCGCCCCCATCCTGCTGGGCTGGACGGGCGAGGCCAGCGCCCAGGCCGAGCGCGCGGCCCTGACCGAAGCGGGCCTGCCGGTTTTCCAAACGCCGGAGGCCGTGGTGCGCGGTGCGGCGCATCTGGCGGCCGAGCGCCGCAACCGCGCGACAGCCGCCGAATTGCCGGGCTCGGATGTGCTGGACATCACGCCCGATCGCGCGGCCGTGCGCGCGATTTTCGCGGCGGCGCGCGCAGCCGGCCGGCGGGAATTGTTCGAGGATGAGGCGCTGAGCGTGCTGGCCGCCTATGGCATTGCCGTGTTGCCGCCCCGGCTTTGCGCCAGCGCGACCGAGGCGGCGGTGGCCGCGGTGGCGCTGGGTGCGCCCGTGGCGCTGAAGGCGCGCGCCTTGCTGCGCCACAAAAGCGAGGTGGGCGGCGTGGTGCTCAACCTTCGGCATTTCGACACGGTGCGCCTGGCCGCCCAGACCATGCAGGAGGAAGTCGCGCGGCGCGCGCCGGGCACGGTGTTTCAAGGCTTCCTGGTGCAGCGCATGGCACAGCCCGGAATGATGGAATTGCGCTTGCGACTGGGTGAGGACGCGATGTTCGGCCCCTGGATCGGCTTTGGCCAGGGCGGCACCACGGCGGATATCGCGCGCGATGAAGCGCTGGATTTGCCGCCGCTCAACCTGCCGCTGGCCCATGGGCTGATTGCGCGCACGCGCCTCTCTCGCCTGTTGCCGGGGTTCCGGGACCGGCCGGCGGTGAATGAGCCCGCCATCGCCGATGCGCTGGTGCGCCTGAGCCAGTTGCAGGTGGATTTCCCGGAGATCGCTTCGGTCAGCGTCAATCCGCTCTTTGCCGATGCTTCGGGCGTGTTGGCCGCTGATGCGGGGCTGAAGCTGCGCGCGGAAGGCGAGGCAGCGTTGCTCGCCATTCCGCCCTATCCGGCCGCCTTGGTGGGGGACTTCACCGCGCGCGATGGGCGCGTCTTTGAAGTGCGGCCGATCCGGCCGGAGGATGCGGCCATGCAAGGCGAATTCGCCCGGGAATTGCCGGCCGAGGATATGCGCTTTCGCTTCTTTTCCAGCATGAAGGAATTGCCGCCGGCCATGCTCGCTCGCCTCACCCAGATTGATTACGGGCGTGAGATGGCCTTCATCGCCACGCGGGAGGGGCGCAATTTCGGCACGGCGCGCATCATCCGCGAAGGCGGCGGCCATACGGCGGAATTCGCGGTGGTGGTGAGCCCGGCCGGCAAGGGCACTGGCCTCGCGCGCCATCTGATGGAGCGCGCCATGGACTGGGCGCGGGCCGAGGGTATCACCGAGATCATCGGCCATGTTCTGGCGGATAACGCGCCCATGCAGGCCTTCATGCGCAAGCTGGGTTTCACCCTGGCGCGCAGCGCGGAGGATGCCGAGATCATGCTGGCAAAGAAGGCGCTTTGATTTCGCCTTGATTTGGGCGTGGTGCGGCCATGTGGTGGGGGTCTTGTTGCCTCAGGTGGCTCCCCAACCCCGCCGCCTACGGAGGCCATCATGGCCCGCACATTCACCCGCCTTCCTTTGGTTCGCATCCTCGGCGCCGTGGTGCTCTTGGGCACGCTATCCGCCTGCGTTGGCCCGCATCATCGCGGCCATTACGGCGGTGGCGGCTATGGCCGCAGCTATGCCTATCAGCAGCCGGTGTATCGCGGCGGATACAACCACGGCTACCAGCGCCACTGGCGCTGAGCGCGGCTCAGCCCGCGCCGCGCAGCACCTGCCGCCAGACGCGGAGGAAATTGCCGGACCACAGCAGGCCGATTTCCCGCGCGCCATAGCCACGCCGCGCGAGTTCGGCGGTGATGCCCTGGGTCTGGGCCGCATTGGCCCAGCCCACCACGCTGCCACCGCCATCGAAATCCGATGAGATGCCCACATGATCCAGCCCGATGCGGCGGATCGCATGCTCCACATGGTCCACCAAATCCGTGACACTCGCCTGGGTAACCCCATTGGCCCCCGGCGCCTTGAGGAAGGAGGCGACGGCGGTGACCTGCGCGATACCACCCACCATGCGGATCATGTCCAACTGTTCGTCATCCAGATTGCGCGGATGGGCGCAGAGGGTGGCGCAGGCGGTATGCGTCACCGCGATGGGCACGCGCGAAAGCGCTGCCGCCTGCATCATCCCGGCCTTGGACACATGGGAGCAATCGAGCATCAGCCCCAGGCGGTTCATTTCCGCGATGGCAGCGCGGCCGAGGGGGGAGAGGCCGCCATGCTCACTCTCAGGATCATTCAGGTTCTTGCGTGGGCGGGCGCTGTCAGCCAGCGCATTATGCCCATCATGCGTCAGCGTCAGATAGATGGCACCCAGGCGGCGCCATTGCGCGATGCGGCCGAGGTCATGGCCCATGGCATAGCCATTTTCCACCGCCGAGAGCACGGCCGGAATGCCGGCCGCAAAGCTTGCCTCCACCTCATCCGGTGTTTCGCAGAAGCGGGCGGCCACGCCATCGGCGCGGGCGCGGATGTGCCGAAGCATGGCCTCGGCCCGCGCGGCTGCGGCCGCATGGCCCGCATGATCCCGTGCCCCCTGGCCGACATAGGCGATGAAGACGGCCGCACTCATCCCGCCCTGGCGCATCTTCGGCAGGTCCACGCATTGCGCGGTCTCACTCAGCCAATCGGGCGTTTCCGGCCAGCGGATATCAATATGCGTGTCAATGATCAGGGGGTTCATGCTGCATCTCCGAAGCCGGTCAGGAAGCGTTGCAGCAGCGTCCCTAGGATGTCCACATTGTAGCCGCCTTCCTGGCAGATTGCCGTTGGCAGGCGAAGGGCGCCGATGGCGGCCCCGGCCCGGGCGAAGCCATCGGCGGTGACGTTCAGCGCGGCCAGCGGTTCGAACTCGCTTGCGTCGAAACCGAGCGGGACGACCAGCGCCTCGGCGCCAAAGCTCCGGACCGCGGCGATGGCTTGGTCGAGTGCGGCGAGCCAGACCTTATCCCCGGTGCCGAAGGGCTGCGGCAGGTTCAGATTGGCCGCACCCGTCTCCTCCGCGAAGCCGACATACCAGGGGTAGTAGCGTGTGGGGTCGGCATGGAGGGAAATGGTCAGCACATCCGCGCGGTCCCAGAAAATGCCCTGGGTGCCGTTGCCGTGATGGCTGTCAATGTCGAGCACGGCGACGCGCCTGGCCCCCGCATCGCACAGGCGCTGGGCGGCGAGTGCGCTGTTGTTGATGTAGCAATGGCCACCCGCGCGGGCCGCATAGGCGTGATGGCCAGGCGGCCGACACAGCGCATAGGCCGCACCGCCCCCCGCCGCGACATCGGCCGCCGCCAGTGCACAGCCGGCCGCGCCGATGGCGGCCGTCCAGGTGCCAGGGCCGATGGGACAGGCGGTATCGGCCGTATGCGCGCCCGCGCGGGAAATCACATGGCCGGGCTTGCGGCTGGATTGCGCCAGCATCTCAGGCGTGGGGTGGATATTGGCGATGATTTCGCCCCCGGCCTCAGGCAGTTGCGCCCATTCGGCGGCGGCATTTCTCAGAAAGTCCAGATATTCGGGCGTGTGCAGGCGGCTGAGTGCGGTATTCGAGGCCGGTGGCGCCAGCTGGGGCGCGATGCCGAGCGCCGAAAGCCCCTCCCGCAGGGAGGCCGCGCGGGCGGGCACCTCGTAATTGGCACGGACACGGCCGCGCATGAGGAAGAATTCCGGCGCGTGCTGCGCCTCATCGGGGTGGTGAAAGGCCTTCATGGGCATCAGTGAAGCCTGCCCCCGGGGCCTCGACAACCTCGCGCCGCCCTGGCCATGCTGCGGGCCATGACCCAACTCGACCCTGGCGCGCGACGCGCCATCCTGAATGCCGCAGACTCGCTGCGGGAAGAAACGCTGGATTGGCTATTCCGCCTGGTGCGCTGCCCCTCCACCCTGGGCAACGAGGCATCGGCCCTGAACGAGATGGAGCGGCTGTATCGCCATCTCGGCCTCACGCCGCAACGGATCGCGACCGATCCGGCGAAGCTGGCCGATCACCCCGGCTTTTCGCCCCCGCTGATGGATTATGCCGGGCGGGACAATGTGGCGGCGATCCATCGCCCCAAGGTGGCGCGCGGCCGCAGCCTGGTGCTGCAAGGCCATGTGGATGTGGTGCCCGAAGGCGCGGCCGACATGTGGGAAACGCCGCCCTATGCGCCCAACATCCGCAATGGCCGCGTCTATGGGCGTGGCGCGGGTGACATGAAGGCCGGCATCGTCAGCTACGCCATGGCCTTTGCCGCACTCAAACGCGCCGGGCTGCAACCCGCGGCCGAAGTGCAGATGCAGGCGGTGATCGAGGAGGAATGCACCGGCAATGGTGCGCTGGCCACCATGCTGGCGCTGCCCAAGATGGATGGCGTGATCATCCCCGAGCCTGGCCCGGGGCTGGACGCGCTTTATACGGCCGAGGTCGGCGTGGTCTGGGCCTGGGTGACGGTGAGCGGCCGGCCGGCCCATGTGCGGGACATGCAGGCGGGCATCAATGCCATCGAGGCCGCGAACATCATTGCCGGCGCCTTCAAGGATTACGAGGCCGAGCGCAATCGGGGTGAGCATATCCACGCGGCCTTCCATGGCGTGAACCACCCGGTGAATGTGAATCTCGGCACGATTTCGGGCGGCGAGTGGAATTCCTCAGTGGCCACGCGCTGCCGGATCGGGCTGCGGGTGGGGGTGATGCTGGGCTATTCGGCGCGGCAGACCAAGGCCGATATCGAGGCGCTGGTGGCCAAGGCCGCCACCCATGAGCGCCTGCGCGGCGCCCAGGTGAAGCTGGAGTTCAAAGGCTTCATGGCCGATGCCTGCATCTTTCCCAAGGACACGCCGATCAGCGCCTTGGCCCAGCGCAGCTACACCGAGGCCACAGGCGCCACCTTGCGGGACTATCCCGCGACGGGCCTGACCGATGGGCGGCACTTCGTGCTGTATCAGGGCACGCCCTGCGCCGTGTTTGGCCCGGATGCGCAGGATATCCATGGCATTGACGAGAGCGTGGGGGTGGAGAGCATCCATGGCATCACGCGCAGCATCGCGCTGACCATGGCGGAGTGGTGTGGGGTGGAGGCGACGTCCGATCGTGGAGCGACGCTGCCGCAGGCAAGGAGCGAAGCGTGAATCGGCCGTCCAGCAACATGCATAATCTGCCGCTGAGTGGCGCCCGCCTCTGGGACAGCCTGATGGAAATGGCGAAGATCGGCGGCACGGCGAAGGGCGGCTGCAACCGCCAGACGCTGACCGATGTGGATGCGCAAGGCCGGGCCTTGTTCCAGCGTTGGGCGGAGGCCGCCGGCCTGACGATGCGTGTGGACCGCCTGGGCAACATGGTTTTTCGGCGCGAAGGGCGGAACCCCAGCCTGCCGCCGGTTGCCATCGGCAGCCATCTGGATACCCAGCCCACGGGCGGGAAATATGACGGCGTATTGGGCGTTCTGGCGGGCCTGGAAATCATGCGCGCATTGCACGAAGCGGGTGCCGAGACCGAAGCGCCATTGCTGCTGATCAACTGGACGAATGAGGAAGGCTCCCGCTTCTCGCCGCCCATGATGGGCAGCGGTGGCGCGATGGGCATTTTCACCGAGGCGGAAATCCTGGCGAAGACCGCCTTTGATGGCGCCGTCTTCGGCGAGGAATTGCGGCGCATCGGCTGGCAGGGTGAGGCTGATCCGGCGGAACTCCAAAAGATCGGCCACTACCTCGAACTGCATATCGAGCAGGGTAAGATCCTGGAGGATGGCGGCCAGGATGTCGGCATCGTCACCCATGCTTTGGGCCAGACCTGGTTCGAAGTGGTGGTGGAGGGCGAGGAAGCCCATGGCGGCTCGCCCATGGCCGGCCGGCGTGATGCGCTGATGGCCGCCGCCCCCTTGATGGCGGCGGTGGAGGAGATCGCACTCAACACCCTGGCCCCCTCGGGCGAGAAAGGGCGCGGCACGGTGGGCGTGGTGGACATCTACCCCGCCAGCCGCAACATCGCGCCCAGCCGCGTTTTCTTCACCATAGACACCCGCCATGGCGACCCGGACGCGCTGGAGCGGATGGAGGCGCAATTCCGTGTGCGTGCGGCGGAGATCGCCTTGGCACGCGGCGTCACCATCACCGTCACGCGCTTCTGGCACTCGCCGCTCACGCCCTTCGACCCCACGCTGGTCCAGCGCGCGCGCGACAGCGCAACGGCGCGCGGCCTGAAGTGGCGCGACATCCCGACCGGCATCGGCCATGACGCCGTTTATATGGCGCGCCGCGTGCCGACAGTCATGGTCTTCTGCCCATGCCATGGCGGCCTCAGCCACAACGAAGCCGAAAGCATCACCCCCGAATGGGCCACCGCCGGCATGCAGGTCCTGGCTGATGCGGCGCTGGCCACGGCGGGCCTGGTGCGCCCGTGAACCTACCGCTTTCCACGGACCGCCTCTGGGACCGGCTGATGGACATGGCCGCCATCGGCCCCATCCCGGGCGGGGGCAATAACCGCCCGGCCCTCTCGGCCCTGGATGGCGAGGGCCGGCATCTGCTCGCGCGCTGGGGCGCAGACATCGGCCTGACGCTCTCTGTGGATCGCCTGGGCAATATGGCGCTGCGGCGTGAGGGGCGTGACCCCATGCGCAAGCCTGTGCTCATCGGCAGTCACCTGGACACCCAGCCCACCGGCGGCAAGTTCGACGGGCCATATGGCGTGCTGGCGGGCCTGGAAATCCTGCATGCGCTGCATGAAAGCGGCACCGTCACCGAGGCGCCCATCATCCTGGTGAATTGGACCAGCGAGGAGGGCTGCCGCTTCAGCCCTTCGATGATCGGTGCCGCCGGCGCCATGGGCGTGCTGAGCGAGGCCGAGGTGCTGGCCCGCCCGGCCTTGGATGACGGCCAGCCCTATGGCGAGGCACTGGCTGCCACAGGCTGGAACGGCACGGCTGAGCCGGCGCTGCTGCAGAACGCCGCCGCCTATTTCGAGGCGCATATCGAGCAGGGCCCGGTGCTGGAAAACGAGGGCTACGACCTCGGCATCGTCACCGGCGGCTTCGCGACCGAGCGCGCGCTCGTCACCGTCACGGGTGAAACCAGCCATGCCGGCACCACACCCATGGAGATGCGGCGCGACGCCGTGCTGGCCGCCGCCGAGATGATTTCAGCCGGCGAGGCCATCCTGCATCGCCTGGCGCCCGAGGCGCGGATGACGGTCTGCCGTTTCCTGGTGGAGCCCGGCGCCGATGGCGTGGTGCCCGGCCAGGTGCGCTTCGCCTTCGAATACCGCCACCCTTCGAATGAGATGCTGGCACAGTTGCTTCATGAGGCGGATGCAGCCATGGCCGCCATCGCGGCGCGGCGGAAGCTCAGCGTCAAGCGCGAGCCCTACTGGAGCTTTGCCGCTGTGCAATTCGACGCAGCCCTCGCGGATCGTCTGCGCGAGGCTGCCTCGCGCCATGGCTTCCGCCACAGGGACATCCTCTCGGGCGCCGGCCATGACGCCTATCACGCGGCGGCACGCATGCCGGCGGTGATGCTGTTCATCCCCTGCCATGGCGGCATCAGCCACCACCCGAGTGAATCCATCTCACGTGAATGGGCCGAGAAGGGCTTGCGCGTGCTGGCCGAGGCCGTGCTGGAGACGGCGCGGTGACGCCCATACTGACCAGCGACCGCCTGACGCTGCGCGAATTCCGCGCCGAGGATTTCGAACCCTTCGCCGCCTTTTGGGCCAGCGAGGCCTCGCGCTTCGTGGGCGGCCCCTGCAACCGCGCCGAAGCGTGGCGCCGCATGGCCATGTATGCCGGCCACCGCGTGCTGCGCGGCTACGGCATCTGGGCTGTGGAACGGACGGGCGAGGGAAGTGTGATCGGCCAGGCGGGCCTCTGGTTCCCGGAAGCCTGGCCCGAGCCCGAGATACACTGGACGCTTTTCCCCGCCCATCAGGGCCAGGGCTACGCCACCGAGGCCGCCCGCGCCATCCGCCGCCATGCCCGGGATGATCTGGGCTTCTCGCGCCTCGTCAGCTGCATCGAACCCGCCAATGAAGCCTCCGTCAGGGTTGCCCTGCGGCTGGGCGCGACGCGGGAGGGTAGCGTGACGGTCCCGCCACGGGTCATGGACATCTATCGCCACAACATGGATTTCTGAACATGCGCATCGCCGTCGCCGGCTTCCTGCACGAAAGCCACTCCTTC
>CANHTE010000019.1 GCA_947462945.1 Acetobacteraceae bacterium | reverse complement strand
AGGCGAAGCCCGATCAGGCGGCGGGGCGCGCTGCCTTGGCCTTCTCGACGATGGCCGCAAACGCCGCCGGTTCGTCGAAGGCCAGCGCCGCGAGGACCTTGCGGTCCATCTCGATGCCGGCTGCCTTGATGCCGGCGATGAACTGGGAATAGGTCATCCCATGTTCACGCGTGGCGGCGTTGATGCGCTGGATCCACAAGCCACGGAAATCGCGCTTCTTGTTACGGCGGTCGCGATAGGCGTATTGCAGCGCCTTCTCAACGCGCTGCAAGGCGGCGCGATAGGTTGTGGAGCTGCGCCCCACATAACCCTTGGCGAGGTCCAAAATCTTCTTGTGACGGGCATGGGCGGTAACGCCGCGCTTGACACGAGCCATATCTTCTCTCCTTCCCGCGCTTTACCGTGGCAACCCGTAGGGCAGCCAGTTCATCACCGTCTTGGCATCCTGCGGTTCCAGAACTTGCGAACCACGGTTCTGCCGCTTGGCCTTCTGGCTGCGGGCGGAAAGGCAATGGCGCTTCTTGCCGGGGCCGGCCATGACCTTGCCCGTGGCCGTGATCTTGAAGCGCTTCTTGGCGCTTGAAGTGGTCTTCATCTTGGACATTCGGGCCCTCCTGTCGGTGGGTTGGGGCTGCCCCTGGCTATCGCACCATGCGACGGAGGCAAGCTTTCGCTCCGCCAGGCTGTCCAAAGGCCGTGGCAGGCGAGGGCGGGTCTTTAGCGGGGCTGACCGGCCGAGTCCAGTGGCCGCATCGGGTGCCTTGCCCGCCATCCGCAGGGGCGGGCTTCCATGCGGCGGTCATCCGCCTCAGAGGACCGTGTTCCCCACCCGCCGCGCGCTTCGATCCAGCATCAGCATGCAGCATGCCGTGACAAGCGAGCCCGCCGCCATGACGCCCAGCGTGACCTGCCAGGCGATCAGCGAGGTGGCGCCGCCCAGCAATTGCAACACCACGCCGCAAGTGATGATGGCCAGGCAGGCGGCCAGATTGGCGGAGGCGGCCAGCAGCGCCAATGCCGCCCCGCGCTCGGACGGGCTGACGCGCGCGAGCAAGGCCGGAGGCAGCGAACCGGCATCGGAGAAGATGAAGCAGGCATAGAGCACGCTCAGTGCGAAGACCGTCCAGAACGGCGCCGTGAGCAGCGTGGCCAGCCCGATCCCGATCACCACCGAGAGCCCGGCGGCGATGGCGATCACCCGATGCCGCCGCCCCGCCTCTGCCCGGCCCGCGACCCAAGTGCTCAAGGGCATGGCCAGCAATCCGGTGAAGGCGGTCGCGAGCGCGAGATTCATCCATGCCAGCCCTTCATTCCCGGGTTGCAACACCGAAAAGCCCAGCAGGGCGATCCACCAGGTGCGAAACGCCATCCCTTCCCAGGAATTTCCCGCGACGGAGGCGAGGACCAGCACGACACCGCGGGTCCGGTAAACATTCGCCAGCCGGGCCAGCAGCGCGCCTTCGGAGCGGGCGGGACGCGGCGAGGGCATGCCCAGGCCGACCAGCAGCATGGCGAGCCCCGCCGCCACGGCCGCACCGAGAAAGGCTGCCTGCCAGCCCAGTGCCCATTGCAGCGCGCCCGAGACCCCGAAGGAGGCCGAGAGGCCCAGGGTCAATGTGGAGACATGCACGCTGGAGCCGCGGGACTGCCGGTCCGGCGGCAGCGTTTCGAGCAGCAGGCGCAGCCCGGGCATGTAGATCCCCGCCATGCCGAGACCCGACAGCGCCCGCGACGCGACCAGCGCCGGATAGCCCGTGTCCAGGAAGGGAAAGAGCAGCCCTCCCGCGATTCCGAGCATTCCGCCGAGCATGTAGAGCTGTTGCGTCGGACGGCTGTCGGTCAGGGCGGCGAAAATGGGCGAGCCGATGGCATAGGCCAGGAAGAAGGCGCCGCCCGCCACCCCGGCCTCGGCCTCCGAGAAGCCCGTCCCGGCCATCAGGGCCGGCAGCACCGCGGCGTAGTTGGCAAAGCCGATGACGTTCAGCACCAGTGCCGCGTTCATCAGGAGAACAGGCGAGCAGAACAGGGATGAAGACCGGGCGCTCATGCCGGCACCAGCACCACCCCCATGCCAACGCGGCCAAAAGCGCCGTCGAGGTCCAGCAGATCGCCGTAGCCGATGCCAAGCCCCTGGCGCCGCCAGCGGGTGAAGGGTCGCACGCCGATCCACTCCCCGTGCGGGGCGCGGTCGAATTGCACGGAGAGGTCGGCATTCGGATAGGCAGGCACGGGCGAAGGGCCTGGCTGGCCGGGCCGCGCCAGGCCATGGGCGAAATCCGCGGGCCCCAACGCCGCGACGAAGGGCGAGACGCCGCCCGGCAGCAAAG
Source organism: Acetobacteraceae bacterium (assembly GCA_947462945.1). Taxonomy (GTDB): domain Bacteria; phylum Pseudomonadota; class Alphaproteobacteria; order Acetobacterales; family Acetobacteraceae; genus Roseococcus. Next base: position 7,208 of record CANHTE010000019.1, on the reverse strand, counting down.
GCACGGACCAGCGGAACCAGACCGCGCCATCCGGCGCGCGCCGGCCTTGCAGCACATCCATGATCCAGGGGCCGCCATGGGCCGCCTTCGCCCCGCGGCGCGGCAGGTTCTCCGGATCGGGCGCCGGGGGCGGCGTCTCGGTGCAGAAATCCTCGGCGAGGGCGGTCACCGCCATCTCCGTGGCCAGCGTCATGCTGCATCGCGCGGCAAGGCGGCCCTCCGCCGTCACAGAGGCATCGAACAGCAGGAGCCGCCGCCCCGCCTGCACGGGCGTGACGCTGATGACGAGCGGCACGCCCACCGGCGTGGGCCGCAGAAAATCGGCGCGGAAGGAAAGGGCGCGCGCGCCGCACGCGGCCCCGGCGGAAGCCTCGATGGCGGCCGCCATCAGCCCGGCGACGCTGCCGCCATGCACCCCGGCAAAGGGCCCGCGGGCGAGGGCGGTGGCGCGCCAGATGCCGGGTTCCAGGGCCTCGAAGATCGGGACTGTGCTCATGGCGCCATTCAGAAGGCTGGGCACCGGGCCGACAAACGAATAGATTGCCCGTGAGATGAATCAGGTTCATGTCAAACTGGCCAAGCTTCCGCTGGCCGCGCTGCGGGCCTTCGAGGCGGCGTATCGACTCGGCAGCTTTCGCGATGCGGCGACGGAAGTGGGACTGACGCCCTCGGCCGTCAGCCACCATGTGCGCCAGCTTGAAGCGAGCCTGGGCGCGACGCTGTTCCTGCGCCAGCACCGCAAGGTCATCGTGACGCCGGCCGGCGCGGAGCTGGGCGCGGGGGTTGGGCGGGGCTTCGCGGCTCTTGCCGCCGCCTATGCCACCGCCCAGGCGCCGCGCGGGCCGCTGGTGGTTTCGGCCGCGCCGGATTTCGCGGTGCGCTGGCTGATGCCGGCGGCCAAGGCCCTCGAGGCGGAAGGGATCACGCTGCGCATCGAAGCCAGCATGCGGCGGGCCGATGTCGCCGCCGGCGAATGCGACGTGGCGATCCGCCTTGGTCCACGCCCCGCTTCGCCGCTGGCAAGCGAGCGGCTGGCCAGCTCTCCCGTCGTGCTGCTCGGCGCGCCGGCCCGTCTGGCGGGCAGGCCCGCTTTGGCGCCGGAGGAGATCGCGGCTGGGCCGCTGCTGGGCCTCAGCCTGCGGCCGAAGCTCTGGACGGAGGTGCTGGCGCGGCTGGGACAGCCCCCTTCGCCTTGGACCGAGACCATGTTCGACAGTCTGGATGCGGCGCTGCGGGCGGCGGAGGCGGGCCACGGCTTCACCTATGCCCCGGAGATGCTGGTGGCGGACCACATCGCGGCCGGTCGGCTGGCGCTGGTGCATCCGCGCCGCTTCGGCACCCGCGCGGCCTGGAGCTACTGGTTCATCACCCGTCCCGAAAGCTTTGACCAGCGGGCGATTCGTCGCCTGCGCGAATGGCTCAGCGCGGTCTTGGCCAGCCAGGCTGGGGCAGCGCCGGGGATCGCCGGAGCGGAAGCCCGCCGGACGCGCATCGTCATTCAGGCGCCCTGACGGCCGGCCCGGCGATGTTCGGCAGGGGTTCCGCCGCCGGCCATGGCGTCGCGTCGGACGGCGCCGCAACGGCGGGCCCGGCGCCGGGCGCCGGGCCCGGTGCCAGGGTGGGCGCGGCTGGAGGCAGGGGCTCGGCCACCGGCGCAGGGGGCGGCATAGCCGGTTGCGGGCTTGCCCCCTGTCCGGCGACCGGCGTCATGGGCGCCTCCATGCGGGGCGGGGTGGCGCGGCGCTGCCCGGGGCGCGCCGGCGGCTCGGCCTGGGTCGCGATGTAGTCGGGCACCACGCGGGCCTGGTTGCCCGCGATCACCAGCACCGCCGTGCCGAGCGGGATGGGCACCTGGTCCCGCTGCGTAACGGAGATCAGTTCGCCATCGCCGTTCTTGCGGATGATGTATTCGACCGCGTCGGTGTTGGCGGTGGCGCGCTCGGCCGTCGTGCCAACCAGGCTGCCCAGCAGCGCGCCGCCGACGGCGCCCAGCGCCGTGCTGACGGAATTGCCCGCCGCCGCCGCGCCGCCGATGGCGCCGCCCGCCGCCGCGCCCGCCGTCGCGCCGATCTCGCCGCCGGCGGCGATGGCGACGCGGCGCGAGCCGACGATCATGCCCTGCTGGACCGGATTGGCCTGCTGCACGGCGCGCGCCGAATACTCATTGGCCGAGTAGCTGCTGCCGCAGGCGCTGAGCAGCCCGGCGGCAAGGAGGATCAGGGGGGAACGGATCATGCGCCCATCACATAGGCCTCCCCACCCCTTCGCGCCAAGTCTTTGCATGCCCTATATGCATCCCATGCAAGTCCCCTTCCTGAAGATGCATGGCCTGGGCAATGACTTCGTCGTGCTGGATGCACGCAGCGAGCCATTGCTCGACGCCCGCGCGAGGCCGCTCGCCCTCCCGGCCGATGTCATCCGTTGGGTGGGGGACCGGCATCGCGGCGTGGGGTTTGACCAGCTCATCACGATCGAGCCGGCGCAGGACGCCGATGTGTTTTTCCGCTTCCACAATTCCGACGGGACGGAAGCTGGCGCCTGCGGCAATGGCACGCGCTGCGCTGCCTCGCTCCTGCTGGCGGAGACCGGGCGGCAAAGCATCTCCATCCGCACCATCGCGGGGCTGCTGGCGGCCGAGCGCCTGCCGGATGGCCCGGCCGGGATCACCGTGCGCGTCGATATGGGCGCGCCCCGCCTCGGCTGGCAGGACGTGCCCTTGGCCCGCCAGATGGACACCTTGCACGTGCCCATGCAGGCCGAGGGCGTGAACGACGCCGCCTGCTGTTCCATGGGCAATCCGCATGCGAATTTCTTCGTGGCGGAGCTGGAGGCGTTGGATGTTTTTCGCATCGGTCCGCTGCTGGAGCATGACCCCTTGCTGCCCGAGCGCGCCAATATCGGCTTCGTCCAGGTGCTGGCGCGGGATCATCTGAAGCTGGTCGTCTGGGAGCGTGGCGCGGGCTTCACCCTGGCTTGTGGCTCCGGCGCCTGTGCCGCGCTGGTCAATGCGCGGCGGCGGGGGCTGGTCGATTCGCGCTGCACCGTGACCTTGCCGGGCGGGGACCTCATCATCGAGCAGCGCGAGGATGGCCATGTGCTGATGAGCGGGCCGGTGGCCACCGCCTTCAAGGGCGAATTCACCCTTGGCTGACACCCTCACCTTTGGCTGCCGCCTGAACATCGCCGAAAGCGAGACCATGCGGGGCCTTGCCGCCCGGGCCGGCTTCGCCGATGCGCTGATCGTCAACACCTGCGCCGTCACCGGCGAGGCCGAGGCCCAGGCGCGGCAGGCCATCCGCCGCGCCGCGCGCGAGGCGCCGGGCCGGCCCATTCTGGTCACCGGCTGCGCGGCGCAGATCGCGCCCGAGGCCTGGGCCGGCTTGCCGGGTGTGGTGCGCGTCATCGGCAATGGCGTGAAGCTGGACCCCGCCGCCTGGGGCGCCGCCGTTGGGCCGATCCGGCGTGATGCGCCGCTGGGGATCGCCGCCAGTGGCGGCACCCGGGCCTTCCTGGCCGTGCAACAGGGCTGCGATCATTCCTGCACCTTTTGCATCATCCCCCAGGGCCGCGGCCCTGCGCGCGCCCTGCCCCTCGCGGAGGCCGTCACGGCGGCGCGGGCGCTCGCCGCGCGCCATGCGGAAATCGTGCTGACCGGGGTGGACCTGGCCAGCCACCCGGAGCTGGCCGGGCTGATCCGCGCCATCCTGCGCGAGGTGCCGGAACTGCCACGCCTTCGCCTCTCCTCGCTCGACCCCGCCGCGCTGGGCGATGATTTCTGGCGCGTTTTTGCCGAGGAGGAGCGGTTGATGCCGCATCTGCATCTTTCGGCGCAGCATGGGCATGACCTGATCCTCAAGCGCATGAAGCGCCGCCACTCCCGGGCGGACCTTCTGCAACTTTCCGCCCATGCCCGCGCTTTGCGTCCGGATGCGGCGCTGGGGGCGGACCTCATTGCCGGCTTTCCGACCGAAACGGAGGAGCAGCTATGCGCGATGCTGGCGTTGGTGGCGGAGGCAGGGCTCAGCTTCCTGCATGTCTTTCCCTATTCGGCCCGGGCCGGCACACCCGCCGCCCGCATGCCGCAATTGCCCTTGCCCCTGCGGCGCGAGCGTGCGGCCCGGCTGCGCGCAGCCGGCGAGGCCGAGCGGGCGCGCTTCCTGGCCAGCCGCATCGGCCGGATGGAGCAATGCCTGATGGAGGCGGATGGCATGGGCCATACCGAGCATTTCGCGCCCATCCGCGTGCCAGGGGCAGCGCGCGGCAGCCTGGTCCGGGCCCAGGTCACCGGCACCGATGGACGCATTCTCATGGCGGAGGCCGCTTGATGGCGCTGCGCGATTTCTGGGGCAAATGGACCGGCAAGGGCCAAGCTGAGCCTTCCGAGCAAAGTGGCGTCCCGCAGCCTCCGGTGGAACTGCCCCCCTCACCGCCCGAGCCGGTGCAGCCGCCCCCGCCGCCTGAGACGCCGCCCCCGGCCCCGGAACCCATCCGTGACCCGATTCCGACCGAGGCGCCGCCGCTCGATCTCCCGCCCATGGAGGTGCCACCGCCGCTTCAACTTCAGCAGGGTCAGGCGCAGCCGGGCTTTTTCGGCCGCCTGAAGGCCGGCCTGGCGCGCTCCACCGCCAAGCTGACGGATGCCATCGGCAGCGTCTTCACCAGGCGGAAGCTGGATGACGCGGCGCTGGAGGAGCTGGAGGAGATGCTGATTGGCGCCGATCTCGGCGTCAGTGCGGCGGGCCGCATCGTGGAAGGCTTCCGCCGCACCCGCTTTGGCCGCGAGGTGACGGATGCCGAGGTGAAGGCCGCCCTGGCGGAGGAAATCGCCGCCATCCTCACGCCCGTGGCCCAGCCCCTGGCCATCACGCGCGACTACGCACCCCATGTGGTGCTGGTGGTGGGCGTGAACGGCACCGGCAAGACCACCACCATCGCCAAGCTGGCCGAGCAATATCGCGCCCAGGGCCTGAAGGTCTGGATGGTGGCGGGCGATACCTTCCGCGCCGCCGCCGTCGAACAACTGCAAATCTGGGGCGAGCGGACCGGCGCGCATGTCGTGGTTCCCGCCAAGCCTGGCGCCGATGCGGCGGGGCTCGCTTTCGACGGGCTGCGCGATGCGCGCCTGGCCGGCGTGGATGTGCTGCTGGTGGATACGGCCGGGCGCCTGCACAACAAGACCGCGCTGATGGAGGAACTCCGGAAGGTGGTGCGCGTCCTCAAGCGCGATGACGCGGCCATCCCGCATTCCACGCTGCTCGTGCTCGATGCCACCACGGGGCAAAATGCCGTGAGCCAGGTGCGGGTCTTCAAGGAGATGGTGGAGGTGACGGGCCTGGTTGTCACCAAGCTCGATGGTTCGGCCAAGGGCGGGGTGGTGGTGGCCCTGGCCCAGGAATTCGGCCTGCCGGTGCATGCGGTGGGCGTGGGCGAAAAGGCGGCCGATCTGCGCCCCTTCGAGGCCCGGGATTTCGCCCGCTCCCTGGTGGGGCTGGACGATTAGGCGCGGCCTCCCCAAGCTTGCCGCCAAGCACGATTGTTCAAAGCACAGGGGAGGCTCACATGCTCGAAATCGAAACACCCGCCGACATGGCCCAATGGGTCGGCAAGAAGCTCGGCACCAGCGAGTGGTACATGGTGGATCAGCGCACCATTGACCTTTTCGCCGAGGCGACGGGCGACCATCAATGGATCCACATTGATGCCGAACGCGCGGCGCGCGAATTGCCGGGTGGCAAGACCATTGCCCACGGCTTTCTGACGCTCTCATTGCTGCCGCGGCTTTCGCCGCTGGTCTATCGCATCAAGCAACGCTCGCGCGCGCTGAACTACGGCAGCAACAAGGTGCGCTTCACGGCGATGGTGCCCTCAGGCTCGCGCGTGCGGCTGCATCTGACGCTGAAGGCGTGCGAGCCCATCCAGGGCGGGGTGCGGCTGACGGTCGAGAACGAGATGGAGGTGGAGGGTAATCCACGCCCCTGCCTCGTCGCGGAAACGCTCAGCCAGGTTTACGACTGAGTCGCCCCCCTCAGCGAAATCCCCCTGGGCCAAATCCCCCTCAGCGAAACCCCCCTCAGCGAAATCCTTGGGTGAAGCCGGTGGCATTGTTCGAGAAACCCGACACATTGCCACCCGGCAGGGGAACCGGCCGGGTGTTACCGCCCGCGATGGGGGGCAGCGAGGCGCTGGCCCCGGGCAGCGGATTCGGGCTGGGGACCACATTTCCGAAGCTGAGGGGTGGCGCGCTCAGGGGCCGGGCGGCGGCCGCTGGCTGCGCCTGGACCGGCGGCAGGAACTCGGTTGGCACTGCCGCCGCGCGGGTTGCCGCCGCGCTGGGGCTTGCCCCCGGCTGAGCCCAGCCGGGCGTGGCTGCCTGGGATTGCAGCAGGGGAAGCGTGGAGACCGGCGGCAAAGCGTCCCGCGAGAGAATGGCAGGGCTCGCGGAGGATGGGAGGTTGGAAACCAGGCTCGGCGCGGCCGCCTGAAGGGAGGGCGCCTGGACGGCCGTGCCGCTCCCTTCCAGCCGAGGCAAGGCAACGAGGCTCGAATTGTCAGCCGGCGGCAAGCGCGGACCGCTGGGCGGCGGGACCGGGAGCATGGTGCCAGCGGGCGGGGCAAAAAGCGCCGTGGTAGCGACCGGCGGCAGGGGCGGGGGAATATTTGCCGCGCCCAGGCTCCAGAAGACGGGCGCGGGCGGCGCCGCCATGGCGGGAAGGCTGGCGGCGTAGCCGAGGGGCGTGCCGGTGCTCAGGCCCTCCGGCGCCGCTGTGGCGCGGCGGGCGCGGCCTGTGCGGGGTGGCGGGGGCGCCGGGGCGCGCGCCACCATGGGTGGGGGTGGCAGGGCATTATTCACCGCGATGCAGCGGAACGCCAAGCGGTAGCTGCTGGACCCCACCTGGCTGTCGGTCAGCACAAAAAGCCGTCCATGCTCGCTGCAGAGGCTTTGCGCCTGTGCCAGGCCGGCTTCGACGGCCCCGCTGCCGCTCATGCCATGCGTCTCCAGCACGAAGGCATCGCCGCCGCCTGGGCTGATGCCGTTATTGCCTTGTGCGCAACCCGCCAGGGCCGCAGCCAGCACGATCAGGGGAAGGAACCGCATTATCACTTTCATTCCGCACTATGCCTCCCTAGCTTAGGGCACCTTTGGTCGCTTTGCCATGTGGATCATGGTTTACAGGCCACGGCCTGGTTTTGCTGCAAGTTGATGCGTT
>CANHTE010000018.1 GCA_947462945.1 Acetobacteraceae bacterium | reverse complement strand
TCAAGGTCGAAAAACTCCATCTCAAGGAGGAGATGGAAAAGCTGCGACGCGCAAACTGACGCGGCGCAGCCAGCAGGCTTCAGGCTTCCGGCTTCAATCCGGCTCGGCAGGCAGGGGCGCGGGGATGGCGATGCCCTCTGCCCGCAACTTCTCCTGCACGGCCGAAACCGAGGCATTCAATGCGCTCTGGGTGCAGAGGCCCAGAATGACGGGGTCACGCGGCTTGATGTTCGCGCTGTTCCAATGGCTGCGGTCCCGGACCTTCTGGATGGTCTCCTTGGTGGTGCCCAGCAGCTTGCCGACCTGCGCATCCGGCAATTCGGGGTGGTTGCGCAGCAGCCAGGCGATGCCGTCCGGCCGGTCATTTCGCTTGGCAACCGGCGTATATCGGCCGCCCTTGCCGCGGCCCTTCGGCACGGGCGACGCCACCGCCGAAAGCACGAGGCGCGCCGAGGAATCCGCCTCGCAGCGGATGATATCCTCTCGCGTCACCTGCATATTGGTCACCGGGTCATAACCGATGATGCCTTGCGCCACCTCGCCATCCGCAATCGCCTGAACCTCCAGCGGGTGCATCTGCACGAAATCGGCGATCTGCTCGAAGGAGAGGGAGGTCTTTTCGATCAGCCACACGGCGGTGGCCTTGGGCATCAGGGGCTGGGCCATGGGAATGGTTCCAAGGATTGGGGGGAGGGCGGCCCAATGGCGCACCCTGGCTGTGCATGCCCTATACTGGTCCCCCCGGCCCGGGCCAAGCCCTGTCCTGCAAGGAGAGCCAAGATGATCTTTGAGGATGAACCCCGCCCCAAGCCGCGCACCGCGTTCCAACCTGCCCTGATCGAAGGCTGGTCGGCTGAGGATTTACGCGCCTATATCGTCGAACTCACGGCGGAAATCGCCCGTGCCGATGCGGCAATCGCAGCCCGGGGGCATCAGCGCGCGGCGGCGGAGGCGTTTTTCCGCAAGCCGGAGGGGTGAGGAGAGGGGCAAAGGCCCCTCCCCTCGTTTTGGCTAAGCGGCCTGATCGATGGTCACCTGGCCTGATGGCCCCGAAGGCGGCGCGCTGGTCGCGATGGGGATGCGGCGCGGCTTCAGCGCCTCGGGAACGATACGCTGCAAGGCCACGTGCAGCAGGCCGTTTTCGATGCGCGCGCCCTGCACGGCCAGATGGTCAGCCAGGACAAAACGGCGCTCGAAGGCGCGGCCGGCGATGCCCCGATGGACATAGCGGCGGGCCTCACCCTCACCCGCGGGCGCCTTGCCGGCGATGTGCAGCGTGTCCTCGCGCACCACGAGTTCGATGTCATCGGGGCCAAATCCCGCCACGGCCATGGTCAGCACGTAGCTGTCCTCGCCGGTGACCTCGATATTGTAGGGCGGATAGGCCGGGGCTTCGGATTGGATGCGTGCCCCGTCCAGCAAGCGGGCGAAGCGGTCAAAGCCGATGGCGGTCCGAAGAAGCGGGGAAAAATCAACAGCACTCATGGAGAACCTCCTGCGGTAGCAAGGTTCGGGTTGAGCGTTCCGTCTGGCGCATCCCCATCTGGGCGATGCCTGGCCGGATCCGCGCCGAGGCCCTGACGGCGCCTTGGCGGGGGAGATCTGGAATGGCCGCAGGCCGCTTTCAAGGGGCGGGTCCACGCAGCAAAACGCCCTGGCCATGGGCCAGGGCGTTCCACAATATCATGCAGCAGTCAGGGCTGTTCAGCCCTTGCGCATGCCGATGCCGGCAAACTTCTTGTTGAACTTGGCGACCTGGCCGCCCGTGTCCATGATGCGCTGCACACCCGTCCAGGCCGGATGGCTCTTGGGGTCGATGTCCAGGCGCAGGGTCTCGCCCGGCTTGCCGCCCGCGGTGCGGGTCTTGAAGGTTGTGCCGTCGGTCATGATGACGGTCAATTCGTGATAGGCAGGGTGGATGTCGGGCTTCATGATCCGGCTTTCGGGAATGCGGCAGGCGGCGATGGCTGCCCAGCCGTTGAAGCGGGTGGGTTAGGTCATCCCCGCCTCGATGGCAAGCACGCCCGGCAAAATCGGAAAAGGACGGCGCAAGGGGCCGCCTTCCCCCCCCCCCCCAAAGAGGCCCCTGGCGCGCAGGTCCGAGCCTGGAATATTCTTTTGCATGTTACAGCTGCGCCAGCGGATCGGTGCAAGGTCTGGCTGAAGTTTGGGACGCCGCTTCATTCATCCGCACGAAGCCGCCTGAACGACGGCTCCGCCGGATCGAAAGGTCTGAATTCGCATGGTGCTGGAATGGTTTATACCGGCGGTCCTGTTGATCCTGGGCCTGTGGATCACCCTGATGCACCGGCGCCTGAGCAGTTTGCGACGTGGTGCGATCACCAGCTGGGGTCCGCTCGGGAAGGCGCTCCAGCAGCGGCACGATCTGGCGGCTCCTCTCGCCCAGCTCGTTCTGAGCCGTGCCCCCGCCCAAAAGCGCCTGACGGAGGCGATGATGACGGCCCGCAATGCCGCCCTCAAGGCCGATTTATCGCCGATGATCACCAGCCAGGCGGAAACGCGATTGGCGAATGCGATGATGCGCGTCTTCGCCCTGGCAAAGACCCAGTCGGATCTTGCCATGGACCCCGGCTTCCAGCGCCTCCAGGCGCGCTTCGAGCGATTGGATGACGAGATCACAGCGGCGCAGGACGCATTCAATCAGGCCGCCCTGCAATACAACCATGCGGCGATGAGCGTGCCGGCCGTCCTGGTCGCCAAATACGCTCGGCTCACGGTGATCGAGCCTTTCGGGCTTGGAACGATCGGGCGTGAGGCGATGCGGAACGCCGCGCGGGGCAAAGGGCCTTAACCGAACGATTACACTTTTTGTGCCATCCCCTTCCGGCGGCCTGACAGCCAGCCGGAGGATCACGTGTCGGTCACACGCCGCGCGCACTCATTGAAGGAATTGCGCCTTCTGATCGCGCAGCTTGAACGCAGCGGATTGGCGGATGAGCGGCCCGAGGCTCGCGCCCTGCTTGAGCGCTCGCGGGCGTTGCTCGCCCAGCAACGGGGCGCGCCGCACCGCTTGCGCGGGAAGCTGGCGCCCCTGCTGACCATCGCCGTGGATGTCGCATTGCTGGCCGCCATGCCCGTGCTCGGCTTGCTCATGCTGGCGGGGCAGGCGGGCGTGCCGGCCGGGATCCTGGCGATGGTCATGCCGGCCTGGGCCGTGTTTCGCCTGCGCCGCCATCTTCATTGGCTGGGTGAGGCCGCGTATTGGACGGGCTATCACCTGGCCTGGGGCTGGGACTGGGTCGCTGAGGTCTTCAGCCTGCGTGCCATGGATCGGATTGAGGCCCGGCGCCATGCGCGGGACGTCATGTCGGGTTGGCGCCAGCACCGCCGTGCCCTGTCCCGGGATGCTGCGCTCACCGACGTGGCCGATTTTCTGACGGCGGAATATGGGCCGCAGGCCGGGTGCGCCTTTCGCCGCACAACCGCGGAGCCGCGCGAGAACAGGAAGTGGTCGCTACCGGGCGCAGATCAGCGCAACAAGGCCGGCGAGCCGCAGATCGCGCTGCGCTGGTCACGCCTGATCAAGGCCTTTCGCCGGTTGGCGGCCAGTGGCGCCCTCTGGCCGGACTTCCAGGAAGGCATCGCGCCCCACGGTGCCGCGCCCGATGAGGCGCGGGCCAAAGGCTCCCCTTCCCCTTTGCACCCCCCGCCGCCGGGTCAGGCCGCGCAGCCCCCCTTGGTCAAACAGGGTGATCCGCGCGAACGCCTGGCCCGCTGCGCCGATCTGCGGGACCTGATTCGCCGCAAGCGCCAGGAAATCAGCACCACCTTCAATTGGAAGATCAAGTCCGAGGCGGAGGAAACCCAGAGAGACGCGCATATCGCTCAACTGCGTGTCGAGGCTGCGGCGCTGGAACGGGAATTGGCCCAATTGGAAGGGTGAAAGTTCAGAACGGGATCGGCTTCCCGTGATGATCGAAGAACAGCCCGGTCTGCGCGGAGGTGAGGGCCGCCATCACCGCGAGCAGCCGCGCGGCGGATTGTTCGGGGCTCTGCACCTCCAGCCCCGCCTTGGCGAAGGGGCTGGAGAGGCTGGTCTCCACGGTCCCCGGATGCAGCGCCACGCAAATCGCCTCAGGGCGGCCGCGCGCAACCTCAATGGCCGCGGTGCGCAGGATTTGATTGAGCGCCGCCTTGGACGCGCGATAACTGACCCAGCCGCCCAGCCGATTATCCCCGATACTGCCGACCCGCGCTGAGAGCGTGGCGAAGACGGACCGCCCCTCGCGTGCCAGCAAGGGCAGGAAATGCTTCATCAACAAGGCGGGGCCCGTGGCATTGATGGCGAAGCTGCGGGCCAGATGCGCGGGGTCCAGCTGACGGAGGCTTTTCTCCGGCTGGAGCTGCGCGTCATGCAAAAGCCCCGTGGCATCCACCACCAGCCGCAACCCGGGGCCGATTTCGGCTGCGGCACGCGCAATGCTCGCCTCGTCCAGCAGATCGAGCGCGGGCGTGCTGCGGCGGCCGAGGCGCAAAACGATCTGGCCTTGTTGCTCCAGCGCCTCGGCCAGGGCAGCGCCGATGCCGCCCGTGGCACCGATGATGACGGCGGGGATGGGCGCGCTGCATGTCATGGCAAAGGGGATGGTGGCAAAGCATCCAGGCCGCAAGCCCTGACGCCGCAAGCCCTGCTGGCGAAGGAATGAGCGCGCCCCATATCTGGGGCGTGCCCAGAAACACGCCCCGCGCCCCTGGCCCCGCCCAGCCCCTGAAACGGGCCATCACCAGCCGGGTGGTGGCGCTGTTCAATGACCGCGCCAAGGGCGAGGCCCCGGTGCAGCGCAAGCCGGACGGGCTGTTCGGCCCGAAATCCGTGGCGTGGCGCGTGCACGGTGATGTCACCTCCATGATGGTGGGCGGCATTTCCTCTCTGCTGTTGCAGATGCTGCATCCGGCGGTGCTGGCCGGCGTCTGGGATCACTCTAATTTCCGTGAGGATCTGCATGGCAGGCTGCGGCGCACCGCGCGCTTCATCGCGCTGACCACCTATGGCGGGCCGGAGGAGGCGCGCGCCGTCATCGCCCGCGTGCGCCACATCCATGGCCAGGTGGGCGGCATTCTGCCCGATGGCACGGCCTATCAAGCGAATGATCCGGCCCTGCTGGCCTGGGTGCACGTGACCGAGACGACGAGCTTCCTCAACGCCTGGCGCCGCTATGTGGAGCCACGCATGTCAGCAGGGGATCAGGACCGCTACTTCGCCGAAATGGCGCAGGTGGCCGAAGGGCTGGGCGCCGCGCCCGTGCCACGGGACCGCGCCGGTGCGCAGCGACTGGTCGCGGCCTATCGCCCCCAATTGCGCAGCGATGCCCGCACGCGGGAGGTTCGGCAATTTCTGCTGAAGCCAGCGAGCGATGACCTGCTGGCGGCCCCGCTGCAAACGCTGGGCAACCAGGCCGCCATTGATTTGCTGCCGGAATGGGCGCGCCGGATGCACGGCCTGCCCAACCCGCTGCTGGGCCGGCCCCTGCTTCGGGCGGGGACGCTGGGGGTGGCGCGAACCTTGCGCTGGGCGTTTCGGTAAGGGGCCTTTCGGGGTTCAGGAACCTGGAATTCCAGGGGCCGGCCCTGAGGGAGGGAGCGCCCCGAACACCGTCTCGGCCTCGATTTGCAAGACATCCAGGGGGCGCGGGAAATTGGGCGGCTGCGGGTCGCCTGGCTGACGCTCACGGCCGATGCGGGCGAAGAAGGTCTCCAGCCCGCCTGGCATCATCAGCCACATGAAGCTCATCGGCCCGTCTTCGCTGGCCTGAAAACGATGCAAGCGGCCGCGGCCGAGGAAAAGGCAGGTGCCCTTGGCCATCGGCACCTTGTCCGTGCCGTTCAGCAAGGCCTCGCCCTGGCCTTCCAGCACGAAGATCACCTCCTCATGATCCGGGTGCGTGTGCTCACGCACGAAGCAGCCGGGGTCCACGAGCTGCGTGCCCATGGAAAACGGCGTCTCGGCATTGATCTCGCGGGAGGCGAGCAGGCAACGCACGAAGCCGTTGGCCGGCACGGGTTGCCAGAAGGAGCGCGCATCATCGGGCTGCACGACGACGAGCGGCGCCAGGGTTTCAGACATCGGGAGGAGTCCTTGAGCAGGGGGTGACTGGGAAGGCCGATAGGCCCGGCCGGGCATCTTTGAGAGAGTAGCAGCATGCCACGCAGCGCCTCACCGGCAATTCCTGCGTCAATCGGCATGGAGCTTTGGCAGGGAGTAGGGGGGCGCCAACATGGGTGAGGATGATGCCGCGCTGCCCCGGGCCGGGCCTCCGGGCGATCCTGTATGGCCCGCTGCGACTCAGCGGCAAAGCGATGGCGCATTCCTTGCAACTTCCCGATGAGCCCGCTGCAAGGCCCCCCGTGACCGGGGCAAGGGCTGGAGATGACCTGCCAAGCTGCCCGCGCCCTTCTGCTGGGCCTCGCCCTCGTGTTTCCCTTCAGCCCCGCCCGGGCGGGCGTGGCGGAACTGCGCCTTTGGGTGGCGCGCCAGATCGAACCCCTCGATGCCGGGCTGACCCGGACCGATCTGCGGACGCTGCGGATCGAGATCGGCGCGGAAATCCGCATCATGCGATTCAGCGCCCCACCGCCACCTATGAGCTGGATGAGCTGAACCGCGCCATCCTCGCGACCGAGCAGGCCTGGCAATTGCTCCAAGGCCTGCCGGTGGGCCTGCCGGCCGCAGCAGGCGGCCACGGGCACGTATTTCGCCAACTTCAACTTCTCAGGAGATACGGGGTTCAACCGCGTGGTGTTCAGCAGCAGCTCGCGCGTCATCTGGCCCATGCACTCGGCATCGGTTCGCGGCCGGCGCTGTTCGGCACGGCCGCGACCAGCAGCGGTCCCTGCCCACTGCGGCTTTGGGAGGAGTTACGCCGGCTGCGACCGGCATGAACATGGGCGCGCCATGGCGAGAGCGCACGCCCCCCGCCCGGCGGCCCGGCTCAAAGCGAGGCCGGCACCCGTGCCTCGGCCAGGGCGGCCGCCTGGCGGGCCGCCAGCTTCTCCTCGCTGAAATCGGCGATGAGTTCGTTGAACATCCGGTGCCAGTTGCGCTCGGCCTTCAGGCGGAAGAACACGCTGCCCAGGCCGATCGCCGCGCGATCCATCAGCGGAAATTCGCGCGGGATCTTCACGCCGCCGGTGCGCTTCAACCCCTCGTGCACGGCTTGCGCCACGCGGCGGCCATGCGTCGGGTCATCGGATTGCTGGATGAGGCGGACCTTATCCTCCAGCAGCGGCTCGTAGAGAAAATCCGCCCAGGATTTCAGCACCAGCATCGTCTCGCGCGAGAGGTTGCGGAAACCCCAGGATTCGAAGGCGTGATGCGCCTTGTCGTCATCGCCGTCGCGCACCGCCTCATAAAGGGTGATGACGCCGGTGATGAAGCTGGGCGGAAAGACGCGAACCACGCCGAAATCCAACAGGCTGATGCCGCCATCGCCGCCTTTGGTTCCCGGCTGGCGCACCTGGTAATTGCCCAGATGCGGGTCGCCATGGATCACGCCATAGCGATAGACCGGCTTGTACCAGGCGGCGAACAGCGCTTCCGCATAGCCATTGCGCTCCTCCAGGGAGGGTTCCTCCTCCAGCCGCTTCAGAATGGAGCCGCCATCCAGCCAGGTCATGGTCAACAGGCGGCGGGTGGTGAGGTGGTCAATCGGGGTGGGCACATGCACGCGCGGCTCATCGGCCAGGATCAGACTGTAGAGGCGCTGGTGCGAGGCCTCCCGCGTATAATCAAGTTCCTCGCGCAGGCGGTCGGCAATTTCGGCATAGGCGTCCTCATTGTCCAGCGCGCTGTCCATCTTGCGATAGAGCTGCATGCCGAGCTTGAGTTGCTTGAGATCCGCCTCCACCACGGAATTCATGTCGGGGTATTGCAGCTTGCAGGCGACTTCCGTGCCGTCCTGCAACTTCGCCCGATGCACCTGGCCGAGCGAGGCGGCGGCCGCAGCCTCCCGGCCAAACTGGGAAAAGTTCTTCTGCCAATCGCCGCCCAGCTCCGTGCCCATGCGGCGGTTGACGAAAGCCCAGCCCATGGGCGGCGCATTGGATTGCAGCGTTGCCAGTTCGCGCGCGTATTCCTCGGGCAGCGCGTCCGGAATGGTGGCGAGGAACTGCGCCACCTTCATCATCGGGCCTTTCAGCCCGCCCAATATGGCCTTGAGGTCGCCGGCATGGGCGTCCTTGTTGGTCTTGATGCCCAGGAAGCGCTCCCCCGCCACCCGTGCCGCAATGCCGGTCACTGCGCCGGAAGTGCGCGCCATGCGCCGCACTTCACCGAAGAAGGAGCTTTCGCGGTCGCTCAAGAGCTGTGCTCCAACTCATCAATGAAGCCCGAGATCACATCCAACCCGCGCTTCCAGAAATCCGGGCGCGAGGCATCGAGGCCGAAGGGCGCCAACAATTCCTGATGGCGCAGCGTGCCGCCGGCCTTGAGCATGGCCATGTATTTGCCCTCGAAATCCGGCACCACGCCGTCCCGATAAACGCCGTAGAGCGCATTCACGAGGCAATCCCCGAAGGCATAGGCATAGACGTAGAAGGGCGAGTGCACGAAATGCGGGATATAGGCCCAGTAACAGGCGTAATCCGGCGTGAAATCGAAGATGGGGCCGAGGCTTTCGGTCTGCACCTGCATCCAGATCTCGCCGATCCGCTCCGACGAGATTTCGCCATTCCGACGTTCGTCATGCACCAGCGTTTCGAAGCGGTAGAAGGCGATCTGGCGCACCACGGTGTTCAGCATGTCCTCGACCTTGCCGGCCAGGAGCAAACGCCGGCGGGCGGGGTCGGTTTCCGCGTCGAGCAGGGCGCGGAAGGTCAGCATCTCGCCAAAGACGCTGGCGGTCTCGGCCAGGGTCAGCGGCGTGCTGCTCATCAGATAGCCCTGCTCGGCCGCCAGGCGCTGATGCACGCCATGGCCGAGTTCATGGGCCAGCGTCATCACATCCCGCGCCTTGCCATGGTAATTCAGCAGCAGATAGGGGTGGGCGCCGGGCACGGTGGGGTGGGCGAAGGCGCCGCCCGACTTGCCGGGGCGCAGCGCCGCATCAATCCAGGGCTTGTCGAAGAAGGGCGCCGCAAGCTTTTCCATCTCAGGTGAGAAGCCGGCATAGGCGGCGCGCACCTGCCGCACGGCTTGTGGCCAGGGGATGCTGCTATCCGTATCGCGCGGCAGCGGCGCGTTGCGGTCCCAATGCATCAACTTCTCAAGGCCCAGCCACTTCGCCTTCATCGTGTAGTAGCGATGCGAAAGTCGGGGAAAACTCTCACGCACGGCGGTGACAAGGGCATCCACCACCTCATCCTCCACCATATTGGCGCGGTTGCGGGAGGAGCCGGGGCGGGGGTGGTTGCGCCACTTGTCCATCACCTCCTTGTCCTTCACCAGCGTGTTGGTGATCAGGCTGAACAGGCGGATGCGGCTGCCGAACGCCTCCGACACGCCCTTGGCCGCGGCCTCGCGCACCGCGCGGTCACTGTCGGAGAGCTTGTTCAGCGCGGCGCTGACCGAGAGCTCCTCATGGCTCACGGTCACCGTCATATTGGCCATGGTCTCGTCGAACAGGCGGTTCCAGGCGGCGC
>CANHTE010000017.1 GCA_947462945.1 Acetobacteraceae bacterium | reverse complement strand
CGCTGCGCATATCCCGCCCTTTGACCACCCCGATGTGATCGCCGGCCAAGGCACGGCCATCCTGGAATTGCTGGAGGATGCACGGGAAGCGGGCTTCCGGCCGGATCAGCTCGCCATCTGCACCGGGGGGGGCGGCTTGCTGGCGGGCTCAGCGCTGTCGGCCAAGGCCCTGGCGCCGCAGGCGCGGATTTATGCGGTGGAGCCGGAAGGCTGGGATGATTATGGCCAGTCGCTGCGCGCGGGCCACCGCATCCCCAATGACGGCCAGGGCCCCGGTCTCTGCGATGCGCTGCTTTCCCGCCAGCCCGGCCAGCTGACCTTCGCCATCAATGCCCCGCGCGTGACCAATGGGCTGGCGGTGACGGCGGAGGAGGTCTTCGCTGCCATGCGCTTCGCCTTCATCCACCTGAAGCTGGTGGTGGAGCCGGGCGGTGCCGTGGCGCTGGCCGCGGTTCTGGCCGGCAAGCTTGAGACGCGCGATGCGGTGACGGGCATCATCCTCAGCGGTGGGAATGTGGATTCGGGGGTCTTTGCGCAGGCGATGGCAGCCTGAGTGGCCGCGATGCGCCTTCCCGGAACCTTGCGGCACGGCTTTACGCTGCAGGGCCTGGGAAGCGGCTTGCTGGTTGGCCTGCTGCTTTCAATGGCTGGCTTGCGGTTGGAATGGGCGGCCATGCTGGGCTGGTCCGCCCATATCCTCACCTATGCCGCGCTGCTGCTGCGGCGACTGGGCAGGGCGCCACCCGCAGCCATGCGAGACCGCGCCAACGCCATGACGGAGGGGCGCGGCATGGTGACGGGCCTTTCGGTGCTGGCCGCCGGCGCCTCGCTCATCTTTCTGGTGCTGCGATGGGAGGGGCTGGGCGGCGTGCTGGCGATTTTCGCCATCATCCTCTCCTGGTTCTATGTGCACCTGCTTTTCGCGCAGGATTACGCCCATGAATACTGGATGCGGGAGAGGGGGTTGGTCTTCCCCGGCGGAGACGGCACGCCGGAATTTGCGGAGTTCCTGTATTTCGCCTTCACCATCGGCATGACCTTCCAGGTGAGCGATGTCACCACCGACAGCCCCGCAATGCGGCGCCTGGTGCTGTTGCACGGCTTGGTGGCCTTCGCCTTCAATGCCGTCATTCTGGCAGCGGCGGTGAACATCGTGGCCGGCGCGGCGCATTGAGGTCGCCCCCGGCGAAAACGCCCCCCCGCTGCCCAGCCGCCCATGCGGATGCGGCTCAGCCGCCCTTGCGGATGCGGATGCGCCCCGCGCCCCCGGTCTCCTCGCTTTCGTCGAGAATGACGTGCCCTTGCTCTGCCAAGCTGCGTGCGAGGTTGCGGCGGGGCTCCTCCCCGAGGTAACGCACCTCCAGCACCTCTCCGGCCGACATTTTATCCAGTTGGAGCCGGGTGCGGACGAAGGTCATCGGGCAAGTATCTTCGGAAACATCCAATTGGAACATTCGGGTCCTTGCTCAATGCGTTTCGATACTGTTTAGCTGAAGTGTTAATCTTGCAATATGCGATACGCATGCTATATGCACCGGCAAATTGAATTCGGGAAAGAACGATATGTCAGAAAGCTCTATGAGCGGCGATATTCTGGGCCTGACGGCTGAGATAGTTTCCGCGCATGTTTCCAATAACCCAGTTTCCGTAAACGATTTGCCGAATCTGATCGTTGAGGTGCACCGCACCTTGTCATCGCTTGGGTCGGCACCGGCGCAGGTCGAGGTCGAGAAGAAGCCGCCAGCCGTGCCCGTGAAGAAGTCCATCACGGCCGACTACCTGATTTGCCTGGAAGACGGCAAGAAGCTGAAGATGCTGAAGCGCCATCTGCAAACCTCCTATGGCATGACGCCGGATCAATATCGGGACAAGTGGGGCCTGCCCCCGGAATACCCAATGGTCGCCCCGAATTATGCCAAGCATCGCTCCTCTCTGGCGAAGCAGATCGGCCTGGGAACGCAGTCGCGCAAGCCCGGCGCCTGAAGCTTCGCCGCCCCGTTCCCACCGAACGGGGCGGCTTTTGTCAGGCGCGAACTTGCCCTATGGGCTTCTGAGGTCCAGAGACTTTGGACCATGACGGCAGAGAGGGCGGGCCCATCAGCGACCGCATGTCCCGGATCGAGCAGATGTGCGTCGAGCGCGGCTTGAAGATGACCGGCCAGCGCCGGCTCATCGCTCGCGTCCTGTCCGAAAGCGAAGACCACCCGGATGTCGAGGAATTGTATCGCCGCGCTGTGGCACTCGACAACCGCGTCTCCGTTGCCACGGTCTACCGCACGGTGCGGCTGCTGGAGGAAAAGGGCATCCTCGAACGGCGTGACTTCGGCGGTGGCCGCGCCCGGTTTGATCCGGCGGATCGCGGCATTCATCACCACCTCATTGATGTGGATACCGGCAACGTGATCGAATTCTCCGATGCGGAGCACGATACCCTGGCGCGCGAAATCGCCCACAGGCTTGGCTTCGAGCTGGTGCAATTGCGCCTCGAAATTTTTGGCCGTCGGCGATGAACATCACCCAGCCCTTCGAAGAGATTCGCTTCAACAATCTCGGCGTCCGTGTCGCGACGACCGAGGCGGAAATCATCGCCGCCCAGGCGCTGCGCTACCGTGTCTTCTACGAGGAAATGGGCGCCCGCGCCGATGCCGGAACCATCGCCAGCGGCCTTGATTCCGATGAGTATGACGCCGTGGCCGATCACCTGCTCGTCGTGGATCATGACCGCGGCGAAGGGCCCGAAAGCGTGGTTGGCACCTACCGCCTGATCCGGCGGGAGGCAGCCCAGCGCATCGGCCGCTTCTATTCCGAAGATGAATACGACATCACCCGCATCCTTGAATACAAGGACGGGATTCTGGAGCTCGGCCGCTCCTGCACGGATGTCGCCTATCGGACGCGTGGCACCCTGCAGCTGCTTTGGCGCGGCATCGCGGCCTATGTGTTCAACCACAAGATCGGCCTGATGTTCGGCTGCGCCAGCCTGCCTGGCGTTGACCTCGGCGCGAATGCCGCGCTGCTCACCTACCTCGCGCAGCACCACCAGGCGCCACCGCATCTTTGCCCGCGCGCCATCGAAACGCGCTATGTGCCGATGAACCGCCTGCCACCGGGCAGCTATGACGCCAAAGCCGCGCTGATGGCGCTGCCACCGCTCATCAAGGGGTATCTGCGGCTGGGCGGCTTTGTCGGTGACGGCGCGGTATTGGACCAGCCCTTCAACACGACCGACGTCGCCATCGTCGTCATGACCGAACAGATCACCGACAAATACTACAAGCACTACGAACGCAAATCCGGTTGGGAAGGCCAGGACCGCGCCGGGTGAGGCCACGGACCTGGTCCGCCGCAGCCTTCTGGGGCTTCAGAGCCGGATACTCAGCCAGCCCCCCGCCTCCATCTCGGCTTCGTCACCCGGCAGGAGAAGAATGGTTGTGGTCGCGCTCTCAATGATCGCCGGCCCCGGCACCGCCTGGCCTGCCGCCAGTGCCGCGAAATCCCAGACGGGTAACTCCGCCCAGCCGCCCTCCAGCAGCGCGCGCCGTGTCGCGTGCGGCTGGGCGGGTTCCGCCGCCCCGGCCGGGCGATGCGGCATGGGCGGCAGCAGGCCGGCGGCGGCGGCGCGGGCCGTGACCAGCACCACCTCCTCCTCCGGCAGGTCATAGGTGAACAAGGCGCGATGGCGCGCATGGAAGGCCTGGCGCAGGGCAGCGCGGTTCAGCGCCACGCCATCCAGATTCACGGTGATCTCAAAGACCTGCTCGCCATAGCGCAGATCGGCGGCGCGATGGCCCCGCACCTCACCGGTGAACCATTGCGCGAGTTGCGCACGGGCCTCAGTTTCCAGTCCCTCGAACAAGGCCGCCAGCGCGGCATCTTCCGGCATGGCATTGGCACTGACCACGCTGCGGGCGATCTCATGCCGCAGCTCCGTTTGCAACATGCCCCAGGCCGAAAGCCCGGCCGCAAAGAGCGGTATGGCGATGCGCGCCATGCCGAGATCCCGCGCCACGGCACTGGCATGCAGGCCAGCAGCCCCGCCAAAAGCCAGCAGCGTGGCCCCGCGCGGGTCCACCCCGCGCCGGACGGTGGCGACGCGCACCCCATCGGCCATGCGCGCATTGACGAGGCGGTGGATGCCCAGCGCCGTCGCCTCGACGGACAGGTTCAGCTGGCCGGCCAGGCCCATGATGGCGCTTTGGGACGCGGCCGCATCCAGCAGGCGGGCGCCGCCGAGAAAACGCGCGGCGTCCAGATAACCCAGCGCGAGATTGGCGTCCGTCACCGTGGGCTCCGTGCCGCCATGCCCGTAACAGGCCGGCCCCGGCCGCGCACCGGCCGATTGCGGCCCGACCTCCAGCGTGCCGCCGGCACCCAGATGCGCAATGGAACCACCACCGGCACCGAGCGTGATGATATCCAGGCTGTCCAGCGCGATGCGCTCCCCACCCACTTCGCGCCCGCGCCCCAGCGTCGCCGCGCCATCCTGGATCAGGGCGATGTCGGTGGAAGTGCCGCCCATATCGAGCGTGACGAGCTGCCCACCCATGCCGCGCTTGGCCAGCGCCACTGCTGCCGCCACGCCGCCCGCCGGGCCGGAAAGCGCCGTCCCCACGGCCAGCCGCGCGGCCTCGGCAATCGGTGCCATGCCGCCATGGGAGAGGATGACGAAGACCGGCCGGATATAGCCCGCCGCCCGCAGCCGCGCTTCCAGCCGCGTCAGATACCGGGAAACGACAGGGCCGACATAGGCATTCACCGCCGTGGTGGAGAAGCGCTCGAACTCCTTGATTTGTGGCAGCACATCGGCCGAGCAGGTGACGAAGACGCCGGGCAGAACAGCGCGCACGGCCTCGGCCGCCGCATGCTCATGCCGGGGCGCGGCCCAGGAATGCAGGAAGCAGATCGCCACCGATTCGACCTCGGCCTCGCGCAGCGTGGCAATCGCGGCCGCCAGGCTGGCCGCATCCAACGGGATTTCCACGCGGCCATCGGGGCGCAGACGCTCCCGCACCGGCAGGCGCAATTGGCGTGGGATCAAGGCGGGGGGTTGGGGCAGGCGCAGATCATAGCGCGCAGGCTTCAGCCCTTCACGCATGGCCGTCACGTCGCGGTGGCCCTCGGTGGTGAGCATCGCCGTCCTTGCGCCGCGCCGCTCCAGCAGGGCATTGGTGGCGACGGTGGTGCCATGGACGATGCGCGTCGTCGTCTCCAGCAATTCGGCCAGGGTCAGGCCGATGGCGGCGGCGAGGTTGCGCAGCCCCTCCAGCACGCCCTCGCTCTGGTCAGCCGGGGTGCTCGGCGCCTTGGCGAGGAATTCGCGCCCTTCCTCATCCACGCCGACCACATCCGTGAAGGTGCCGCCGACATCCACGCCGATGGTGTAGTGCATCACGCCCGCCCCTGACCGCTCAGCTCTGCTTCGACCGACGCGTGAATCGGTGGCGCGGCCAGTCCCTCCTCAATGTCACGCGCGATCAGCGCCGGGTCCCGCCGCGCGGGGTCGCCCCAGCCGCCGCCGCCGGCCGAACGGATTTCCAGGACCTCGCCCGACTGAATCCCGATGCCGACTTCCTTGGTTTTCAGCAGGCGCTCCGTGCCGTCGGCCAGGCGCAGGGCATAGCGATGCGGCGCGCTGTCCTCCCCGCCGCACATGCCGGCACTGCCATGCCGCGCGCCATCGCCAGCGGTGTTGCCGCGCGAGGGGCCTTCACTCTCCACCACCAGTTCCAGCGTGGCGCCATGGCCGCCGCGATACTGACCCATGCCTGCCGTGCCGCCTTGAAATTCATGGCGGCGGAAATGCAGCGGGAAGCGCGCCTCCGCCATTTCCACGCTGCCGAATTTCAACCCACCGGCGGAATGCCATTCGCCCGCGCTGGACCAGCCATCGCCCTTGGCATGGCCGCCGCCGCCCGGCCGCGCATGAAACAGGTGCCAGACGAATTTCCGCCCCCCCTCCAATAAATCCGGCCGCCGCGCATCCCGCCCGGTGATGGCAATGCGGAAGCGCCGCCCCCATCCGCCCATGGCGCGTTCCGGGCAGCAATGCTGCATGGCGCGCATGATCGCCTCCACGATCTCATTGCTGCAATGGCTGGTGCAGAGCGTCACCGCGGCACCTTCCCGCGCCCAGGCCACCGAACCCTCCCGTGCGACGATTTTCAGCGCGCGAAAGGCGCCCTCATTCTTCTGAACATCCGGATCGAGCAGATAGGCGAAAGCCATGCACACGGCCGAGACCATGTTGGGGTAGGAGGAATTCACGAAGCCCGGCACCTGGTCATCGCTGGCACTCAAATCCACGCTGAGGGTGCCGCCCTGCTTGGTGCAGGTGGCACGGATGGCGATGTTCTCATGGCCATGGCCGTCATCATCCAGCAGCGCCGTGCCGCTCCATGTGCCATCGGGCCAGGCTTCCAGGATGCGCGAGGTATGCCCATGCGCGAGGGTCAATATGGCTTCCACCGCCGCCATCAGGCCCGCCCCGCCATGCTGTGCCAGAAGGTCATTCAACCGGTTCGCGCCCAGCTTCGCCGCCCCCAGCATCGCCGCCAGGTCCCCCCGGAAGTCCCGGTTGATGCGGGTGTTGAGCGCCAGCATGGCCACCAGATCCTCCCGCATCACGCCATTTTCACCCAGCAGGATGGGCGGGATGCGCAGGCCCTCCTGCCAGATTTCCGTGGCATTCGGGTTGTAGCCGCCATGCGTGCCGCCGCCGATGTCGCTCTGATGCGCGCGGACGACGGAGAAGAAGCGCACAACACCGCCCTCGAACACCGGCAGCAGGATGGTCAAATCCGGCAGATGGCTGCCGCCATGCCAGGGGTCATTCAGCAGAAACACATCGCCCGGCTTCATCCGCCCGCCAAAGGCATCCCGCACCGCCCGGGCCGCGAAGGGCATGGCGCCGACATGCACGGGGATGTGATCCGCCTGTGCCACCAGCCGGCAATCCCCATCCGTCACCGCGATGGAGAAATCCCGGCTGGAGTTCAGGATCTGGCTATAGGCGGTGCGCAGCAGCCCTTCGCCCATTTCCTCCACGATTGCGGTGAAGCGCGCGGAGAGCACGGCCAGCGTCACGGGGTCCATGGGGGGCAGCTCCATCTTGGCGAGGCCTCCAGCGTGGCGCATCCTGGCTCGAACCAAAAGGGGAAGAACGCGGATGAGTCTCACAACCCTGGCCCACGGCCTGCGATTTCCGGAAGGCCCCGTGATGCTGCCGGATGGCTCCATCGCGCTCGTCGAGATCGAGGCGCAGGTCATCTCCCGGATTGCCCCCGATGGCACGCGCAGCGTCATCTCCCGCACCGGCGGCGGTCCGAACGGCCTGGCCGCCGGCCCGGACAACACGCTCATCCTCTGCAACAATGGCGGCTTCAGCTGGCATGAGGAGCCGGAGATCCTCCGCCCCTCCGGCACCGCGTCCGACTACACCAACGGCCGCATCGAGGTGGTGGATATCGCCACCGGCAATATCCGCCTGCTCTATGACCGCTGCGGCGATGTCATGCTGAAGGGCCCCAATGACCTGCAACTCGACGGCAAGGGCGGCTTCTGGTTCAGCGACCTGGGCAAGGTCCGCGCGCGGGACCGCGACCATGGCGGCGTCTATTGGGCTGCGCTCGACGGCAGCAAGATCATCGAAGCCGCCTTCCCCGTCTTCGGCGGCGCCAACGGCATCGGCATCAGCCCGGACGGGGAAAAACTCTATGTGGCGGAAACCGAAACCGGCCGCCTTTGGGCCTTTGACATCATGGGGCCCGGCCATCTGCGCAAGAACCCCTGGCCCAGCACCAGCGGCGCCTCGCTGCTCTGTCAATTTCCGGGCTTCCGCCGGCTGGACAGCCTGGCCATCACCGCGGCGGGCAATATCGTGGTGGCGACGCTGGTTTCGGGGGAAATCACCACCGTCTCACCCGCCGGGGACATCCTGGATATCCAAAAAATGCCGGAGCGGATGCCGACAAATATCTGCTTCGGCGGGGCCGACATGAAGACGGCCTACATCACGCTGTCGAATACGGGGAAGCTGGTCAGCATCCCCTGGCCGGAGCCGGGGCTTAAGCTGCCTTACTAAGAATCAAGGGGCTCTGCCCCTTGGCCCCGGCAAAGGCCCAGGCCTTTGCAATCCTCATGAAAGAGCTGCCACGCCTGGGAGCTCTTTCCCTTCGAGCCATTCCAGAAACGCGCCGCCGGCAGACGACACATAGCTCATCCGCTCGGAGACGCCGGCATGGCGCAGCGCGGAAACCGTGTCGCCACCACCACCCACCGAGCGCAGCCGCCCGGCCTCGGTCAGCCGCGCCACCTCCTTCGCCACCGCCACCGTCGCCGCGTCGAAGGGCGCAATCTCGAAGGCGCCGAACGGCCCGTTCCAGACCAGCGTCTTCGCCGAAGCCAGCCGCTTCACCACATCGGCCACCGTGGCCGGGCCCACATCCAGCGCCATCATGTCCGCGGGCACGCCATCCAGCCCCACCACGCGGTTGGGCGAATGCGCGGCAAAACCCTCGGCCACGACCAGGTCCAACGGCAGGACGATTTCGCAGCCGCGCGCCTTGGCGCCGGCCAGAATCTCCCGCGCCGTCTCATGCATCTCGGCTTCCTGCAGGGACTTGCCCACGCCATGGCCTTGCGCCGCCAGGAAGGTATTGGCCATGGCGCCGCCGATCACCAGCACATCCACCTTGGAGGAGAGGTTCCCCAGCAGATCAAGCTTGGTGGACACCTTCGCCCCCCCCACAATGGCCACAACCGGCCGCTGCGGCTTGCCCAGCGCCGCATCCAGCGCCTCCAGCTCCTGCTGCATCAGCCGACCGGCATAGGCCGGCAGCAACCGCGCCACGCCCTCGGTGCTGGAATGCGCGCGATGCGCCGCCGAGAATGCGTCATTCACAAACACATCGGCGAGCTTGGCGAGGCCGGTCGCCAGCGCCGGGTCATTCTTTTCCTCGCCCGCATGGTAGCGGGTGTTTTCCAGCAGAAGCACCTCGCCATCCTTGAGCGCCGCAGCGGCGGCCTCGGCCTGCGCACCGATGCAGTCATCAGTGAAGGCGACGGGCTTGCCGAGCGAGGCGGAGAGCGCCGCCTGCATCGGCTTCAGCGACATCTCCGGCACGCGCTTGCCCTTCGGCCGGTCGAAATGCGAGCAGACAATGACCCGCGCGCCCTTGGCGCAAAGCTCGGCAATGGTGGGGCAGAGCCGCTCGATGCGCGTCATGTCCGTGATCTTGCCGTCCTTCACCGGGAGGTTCAGGTCGGCCCGCAGCAGCACGCGCAAGCCGCGCGGATC
Organism: Acetobacteraceae bacterium; assembly: GCA_947462945.1. Taxonomy (GTDB): domain Bacteria; phylum Pseudomonadota; class Alphaproteobacteria; order Acetobacterales; family Acetobacteraceae; genus Roseococcus. The sequence continues at coordinate 341 of CANHTE010000017.1, read as the reverse complement.
CAGGTCATCAAGGGTGCGGAAGGCCATGGCGATCTCTCACTTGCGGCAGGGGTCTGGGGAGACACTGTCTCCCCAGTTTCTTGACTTAAAGCTTGCCGTAGTAGGCAGCCGTATCCGACATGCGGTTCGAGAAGCCCCACTCATTGTCATACCAGGACATCACGCGGACGAGTCCGCCATCCACCACCTGCGTCTGCGTCGCATCGAAGGTGGAGGAATGCGGGTCATGGTTGAAGTCGATCGAGACCAGCGGCGCGGTGTTGTAGCCCAGGATGCCCTTCAGCGGGCCGCTCTCGGCCGCCGCCTTCATTACGGCATTCACCGCTTCCTTGGTCAGGCCT
>CANHTE010000016.1 GCA_947462945.1 Acetobacteraceae bacterium | reverse complement strand
TCCGATCTGTGCTTGAGATGGCACCCGTCGGCATCTGGAAGCTGGATCAGAGGGGGCAGACCATCTTCGCCAATCGGCGGCTGATGGGCCTTTTCGGCGATGCCTCCCCGTCGGCGCTTGCCGGTTCCGGCCTCGCGTTGACCAGCGGGGGCGATGCGCAAGGCCCATTCGGCTTTGCCACACGCGGCGAAAACGAAGCCCAGATTCAGCTTCCCGGGCAGCCGCCGCGCCGCTTGCTCATCAGTGCCTCCCCCTGGGTCAGGGATGCGCTTGGGCAGCCGAGTTGCGTCTTGTCGTTGCTCGACGTTACGCCGCTGAAGGTGGCTCAGGAGCGGATCGAGCAATTGATCGAGCGCGACGCCCTGACCGGCCTCGCCAATCGCGCGACGTTCCGGGCAGCACTGGACGTCATGGCCGGTGACCCCGGGGGCGGCGCCTTGCTGCTGGTGGATCTGGACCAGTTCAAGGCCGTGAATGACCGCCACGGCCATGGCGTGGGTGATGCATTGCTGACGGAAGCGGCACGCCGCCTGCGGGATGCAGTTCGCCCCACGGATCTCGTCAGCCGGCTGAGCGGGGATGAATTCGCCATCCTCGCCTATGGCGCCCATGCCGAGGCTGCCTTGCCCCTGGCTGAGCGCCTGCGCGAGGCCCTGCGGGGCACCGTCACGCTGGAGGGGCTGGAGATTTCGCTCTCCGGCAGTTTCGGCGTCGCCTGCGCGCCGGAGCATGGCGGGCAGGCGGATGCACTCCTGCGTGCCGCCGACCTGGCGCTTTTCGAGGCGCGCAGCGAGGGGCGCGACACGGTGGCCCTGTTCCAGCCCGCGCTGCGCGAGCGCGCCGAGCAACGCGCCCAACTCCGCGAAGCCTTCGCCGAAGCCCTGGCGGCCGAGGAGCTGGAATTGCATCTTCAGCCGCAGCAGGACATGGAAACCCAGCGCCTCGTTGGCGCGGAGGCGCTGATCCGCTGGAACAGCCGCCGCCTGGGCCGCTGGGTAACGCCTGCCGAATTGCTGCCGGCGGCGGCCGAAGCCGGGCTTCTGCTGGAGCTGGACCGCTTCGTGCTGCGTCGCTCCGTGGCTCTGCTGGCCGAATGGGGAGACCGGGCTGATGCGCCCCCCCAGCTGGGCATCAACATCACCATCTCCACCTTGCATGATCCTGCCTTCGCGCAGGAAGTTGAGCAGGCGCTGCGAGACGCGGGCGTCCCGGCCCATCGGTTGGAAATTGAAATCCCCGAGGACCTCGCGATCCGCGATCTGCCCGCGGTGGCCCGCACCCTGGCTGCCCTGCGCGACATCGGCGTGCCGCTTTCCCTGGATGATTTCGGCGGCGGGCATTCAGGCCTGCCGCATGTGGTGCGGCTGCCGGTGCAGCGGCTCAAACTGGACCGTTCCATCACGGCTGGCCTGCCCGATGATCCCAAATCCTATGCCGTCTTGCGGGCCACCATGGCGCTGGCGCGCGGCATGGGGATCGAGGTGATCGGCGAAGGGGTGGAAACCCAGGGGCAGGCCTTCGCATTGCGACGCGCGGGCTGCACGATCATTCAAGGCTGGCTGGTCGCCCGCCCCATGGCGCCGAATGAACTGGTTCCGCCACGGCCTCCGGAAAAGCTGCGCGCGTAGAGCATGCTCCCCTCGCAAGGGCTCACGTCACACGCTCCAGCTCCCGGTTTTCGAGCATCCTGATCCGTTCAAACAAGGCCGTTTGATCGGATCATGCTCCAAGCCAGACAGCTATTCCTTTTCGGTCTCCAGCCGGTTGCCATGCAGGACCGCCTCCCGCTTGGCGGCTTCGGCCGCGTCCGTTTCCTTCTGCGCGCGGGTGCGGCCAAAGGCAGCCCGGTTCGCGGCCGCCTGCGCAGCCTCCTCCGCCTTGTTGCGCGCGCGGCGCCACTTCCGAAGATTTACAACCTCGCCCATGCTGCGCAGCGTAACAGCTTCCCCCGGGGTTCATCCATGCAGATCACGCTTACCGCCGCCGATGGCCACGACTTCGCCGCCTATCGCGCCGGCCCGGCCGATTCCCAGTCAGGGGGGGCGAAGGCCGCGCTCGTCATCGTGCAGGAAATCTTCGGCGTGAACCGCCACATGCGCCGCGTGGCGGACAGCTTCGCCGCCGCCGGCTATGCCGTGATTTGCCCGGCCCTGTTTGACCGCACGGAGCGCGGGGTGGAGCTGGGCTATACCCCCGAAGACGTGACGCGGGGCCGCAACCTGCGCGGCAGGATTGATGAGCATCTGACCCTGCTGGACGTGCTGGCCGCCGCCGCAGCGCTGCCGGCCGGCTTGCCGCGCGGTATTGTGGGCTATTGCTGGGGCGGCAGCGTCGCCTGGCACGGCGCCACCCGCAGCTCGGCTTTCCAGGCTTCGGTCGGTTGGTATGGCGGCGGTATTGCCGCAGCGCGCCACGAAGCGCCGCGCTGCCCGGTGCAGCTGCATTTCGGCGAGGTGGATGGCTCCATTCCGCTCAGCGATGTCACCGCCATCCAGGCGGCGCGGCCGGAGGTGGAGGTGTTCGTCTATCCGGCCGCTGGCCATGGCTTTGGCTGCGAGGATCGCGGCAGCTATGTCGCCAGCGATGCGGCTGTGGCGCAGGCGCGCACGCTGGAATTTTTCGGGAAGCAATTGTAAGCCAGGAAGTAAAAGGGCCTCCGGCGGCTGGGGCCGGGGCCCCGTTCCTCAAGTGATGGGGTCTGGGGCCTGTGGCCCCAGCCGCCGGAGGCTCTTTTACTTTATTCTTGGTTATTCGCCCTCAGTACTTCACCCGCCAGATATAAGCTTCCACAAATCAACACTCGCCCCGGCGCTTCTTCCGCCGTCACGCGGGCCAAGGCGCGCGCCACATCCGGCCCGGGTCGGGCGCGGCCGCCACTGGCCGTGATGATTTCTTCGACCGACATCGCCAGATGCTGCCCCGGTTCCGCCACGGCGGTGACGCTGGTGGCAAGCGGCAGGATGGGTTCCAGGAACCCCCCCACCGTCTTGCCCTGCTTCATGCCGATGACGAGGTGCAAGGGCCGGTCCTGCCACTCGCGCAAAGTCTCGGCCAGGGCCTGGCCGGCGCCGGCATTATGGCCGCCATCCAGCCACAACTCCCAAGGGGCGGGGGGCGCCAGGCGGCCGCGCAGGCGCTGCATCCGGGCGGGCCATTCGGCAGTGGCGGCGCCACGGATGATGGCATCCGCGCTCAACCAAGGCGGGTTCCAGGCGCGCAGCGCGGCGATGGCAATGCCGGCATTATCCGGCTGATGCGCGCCGCGCAGTCCCAATTCCGGCAGGGCGATCATGCCCTGCGCATCGGTGAAACGATGCGTCCTGCCATCACGCTCCATGCGCCAGTCTTCACCACGGGCCAGCAGCGGCGCACCAAGCTCGGCCGCGCGGGTGGCAATCACGGCGAGCGCTTCGGGCGCCTGGGTGCCCGTAGCACAGGGAATCCCGGGTTTGATGATGCCCGCCTTCTCGAAGGCAATCTTGCCCAGCGTGTCGCCCAGGAACTCCATGTGGTCCATGGAAATACTGGCGATCGCGGTGGCCACCGGCGCCTCGATCACATTCGTCGCGTCGAAGCGCCCGCCGAGGCCGACTTCCAGCACCAGCAGATCGGCCGGCACGCGGCTGAACAACAGCAGGGCCACGGCGGTGGTGATTTCAAAGACGGTGATGGGCGTAGCCCCATTCACCCGCTCCACCTCCTCCAGCGCATCGCTCAGCGCCTGCTCGCCCACCAATTCGCCGGCCAGGCGAATGCGTTCGTGAAAGCGCACGAGATGCGGCGAAGTATAGACATGGACCCGCTGCCCCGCAGCCTCACCCATCGCGCGGAGAAAGGCGCAAGTGCTGCCCTTGCCGTTGGTGCCGGCCACATGGATCACGGGCGGCAGGCGGCGCTCAGGATGCCCCAGCCTGGCGAGCAGGGCTTGCAACCGGCCCAGGCTCAAATCAATCAGCTTCGGATGCAGCGCGTGCATCCGCTCGATGATCGCCTCGGAACGGCCGATCATGCGGTTGCCGGCGCCTCCTCGGAGGCGCGCAGCAGGCGGATCACGCGGGCCAGCGTTTCGCGCATGTCGGCGCGCTTCACCACCATGTCGAGAATGCCGTGCTCCAGCAGATACTCGGCGCGCTGAAAGCCCTCGGGCAGCTTTTCCCGCACGGTGCTCTCGATGACGCGCGCGCCGGCAAAGCCGATCAGCGCGCCAGGCTCCGCGATCTGGATATCGCCCAGCATGGCAAAGCTGGCGGTGACCCCGCCCGTGGTCGGGTCGCACAGGACGACCAGGAAGGGCAGGCCCGCATCCTTCACCATCTGCGTCGCGATCACGGTGCGCGGCATTTGCATGAGGCTGACAGCGCCTTCCTGCATGCGCGCCCCGCCCGAGCTGGCAAAGACGATCAAGGGCGCATCCTGCAACACGGCCAGCCGCGCGGCGGTGACGATTGCCTCACCCACGCCGGCGCCCATGGAGCCCGCCATGAAGGCAAATTCAAACACGGCGACGACGGCGCGCTGGCCATCAATTTTGCCATGGCCGACCAGCACCGCATCATCCATGCCGGATTTGGTCTGGGCATCACGCAGCCGTTCGGAATAGCGCCGCTGGTCACGGAAGCGCAGCGGATCAGCCGGGGCCTTGGGCAGCTCGATCTTCTGCCAGCCTTCATCCAGCGTCGCATCCAGGCGCTGGCGGGCCGAGAGCCGCATGTGATGGCTGCAATGCGGGCAGACGCGGAGGTTCTTTTCCAGATCGGTCTGGAAGATCATCTGCTCGCAGCTCGGGCATTTATGCCAGAGATTGTCCGGCATCTCGCGCGAGGTGCCGAAGAGCGTCTTGATCTTGGGCAGCGCCCACTCGGAAATCCAGTTCATTTTTCCCGCCCTCAAGCGTCACGCCGCAGGCGTGCTTCCATATAACGCGCGCCGGCTCCGCCGGCTTGGCTTGCGGCCCTCAGACATGTTGCGCCGGTCCAAAGCTCATCGCGTGGCCGCCGGCCGCCCTGCATCCGGAACCTCCAGGCGCTGCGACGGGAGGGAGATGGCGGGCGGGATGCCCGGGGTCAAGCCAGCAGGGGTTAAGCGGCCGGGCCTCCCACGCAACTCCCTGATGCGCGGCGCCTGGCGACATGCTATCCTCTGCTCATGCCGAGAGTGGCAGCCGCCAGGCTGCGTCCCACGGCCCCTGCCCCACGGCCCTCCCCCCGGGCCGAATCACGGTCCCCCCCGAGCGGGCCACAATCCAGCGGACGCAGCACTGCGTCCCCGAAGCGCCGCCGCAGCCTCGGCGGGCTCCTCCTGCGGCTGTCCATCATCCTGATGATCTGGGGGGCGCTGACCCTCGCCGCGATGCTGATCTGGTTCGCGCATGACATGCCGCGCGCCGATGCCGCATTGGCCCATCAGCGCCGCCCCAGCGTCACGCTGCAAACGGCCGAGGGCGGGCCGCTGGCAACCCAGGGCGATCTCTATGGCGAAACCCTGCGGCTGCGGGACCTTCCCGCGCATTTGCCGGCAGCCCTGCTGGCCATCGAGGATCGCCGCTTCCACCAGCATTTCGGCCTGGACGTCATCGGCCTGCTCCGCGCGGCCCATGCCAATTGGAACGCCGGCGATGTGGTGCAGGGCGGCTCGACGCTGACCCAGCAATTGGCGAAGAACCTGTTCCTCAGCCCGGCCCGCAGCACGCGGCGCAAGGTGCAGGAAGCGCTGATGGCGCTCTGGCTGGAGAACCGCTTCACCAAGGACCAGCTGCTCGAGATTTACCTGAACCGCGTCTATCTGGGCGGTGGTGCTTACGGCATGGATGCGGCGGCGCGGCTGTATTTCGGCGTCTCGGCACGTCGGCTGACGCTGTCGCAATCGGCCATCCTGGCGGGCCTGCCCCAGGCGCCCTCGCGCTATAGTCCGCGCGCCAATCCGGACGGCGCCATGGCCCGCGCGCGGGATGTGCTGGCCGCGATGGTGGCGACTGGCGCCATCACCTCCACCCAGATGGAGCAGGCCGTGCAGGAGATGGCGATCCCGCCCCGCCCTTCGCGCAATGGCGGCTGGTTCGCGGACTGGATTTTCGAGGATATTCCCCGCGCCTTCCCCGGTAGCGCCGACCTCGTGATCCGCACCAGCCTCGATCCACGCTGGCAGAATGCGGTGGAAACGCGGCTGGGCGCCCTGCTGGACCAGGCGGGGCGCGAGGCACGGGTGGGCCAGGGCGCCGTTGTGGTGCTGGATGCCAATACGGGCGCGGTGCGCGCCATGGCGGGCGGGCGGGATTTCCGCCGCTCGCCCTTCAACCGCGCCGCCAATGCGCGGCGCCAGCCGGGCTCCACCTTCAAGGCGATGGTGTATCTGGCGGCCCTTGAACACGGCGCCTCCCCCTTTGACCAGGTGAGTGATCTGCCCTTGCAGATGGGCCGCTGGTCCCCCTCCAACGGGCATTGGCGCGCGCGCGGGAGCGTCACGCTGGATGAGGCCTTCGCCCATTCGGTGAATACGGCGGCGGTGCGGGTGATGCAGATGGGCGGCGGGCCGCGCGGCGTGGCCGATGTGGCAACGCGGCTGGGCATCCAGGGCCGCTTCCCGCGTGATGCCTCCATCGCACTCGGCACGGGTGAGGTGACGCTGGTGGATCTCGCCGCTGGCTATGCCGCGCTGGTGAATGGTGGCCGGCGCGTGACGCCGCACGGCATGCAGCGGGTGGAGGCCGAGGGCCGCAACCTGCCCGCCCCGCGCGCCGAACCCGCCCAGGTGATCAGCAGCGAGGCGGCCGAGCGCATGCGCGCCATGCTGGTGAGCGTGGTGCGCGGCGGCACAGGCCGCGCGGCGGCCATCCCGGGCCTGGTGACCGGCGGCAAGACCGGCACCACGCAGGATTACCGGGATGCCTGGTTCATGGGCTTTGTCCAGCTTGCTTCCGGGCCGCTGGTGATCGGGGTATGGCTCGGCAATGACGACAATACGAGCATGGATGACGTCCGCGGCGGCACCTTGCCCGCCCGCCTTTTCCGCGAAATCATCGAAGCCGCGAGGGCGCCGTGAGGCGCTTGCGCCGCATCATAAGCCATGCAGACAGCCACAAAGCGGCCTCCTGCGGCTGGGGCCGAAAGGCCCCAGAGCCCTTGAATTTTCTGGCTTCCCGCGGGGATTTTCCAGCATTTTTCTCAAGGCTTGGGGTCTGGGGCCTTTCGGCCCCAGCCGCCGGAGGCCTCTTGCCCTCTCCCCGGCGTCGGCACGTCGGCTGTCCAAACAAGCCTTTCTGATGACGACCAGGCAAACCCACGAAGCCGCCGCTCTCCGCTTGGGGGCATAGAATGTCGCTTCGCTGGGACGTCCTGCTGGCCATCCTGGGCATGGCCCTGGTCACGTACCTGCTGCGCGCCGGGGGTTATGCGCTGCTGCGCGCCTTTCGTCCGCCGCCCTTCGTGATGGCGATGCTGGGCCATATGCCCGGCTGCATCTTTGTCGCCTTCGTCACCCCGGCCCTGGTGACGGGCGGCTGGCCGAGCCTGTTGGCCGCCGCCGCCGTGACCGGCATCATGATCGGCACGCGCAGTTACATCCTGGCGATCCTGGGCGGCGTGGCCGTCATCTGGCTGTCGCGGCTGGCATGAGCGCCACGGGCAGGGCTGCGGCCTTCACGGCGGCGAAAAGCGGAATGCCGGCAGCGTCGCAATGCTGCTTCACGCGGCGGTTCAACTCGCGCCCCACAGCCCATCGGCGCGCCGGCGGCGTCATGACGCGGGCGCGCAGGATCACCCCCGCATCGGTCAGCTTGTCCACGCCGAGAACCTCCAGCGGCGCCAGCAATTGCGGGGCCCAGGCCTCATCCTCGCGCAGGCTCTCGCCCACCTGGCGCAGCATGGTCACGGCCTGATCCGTATCGGCCGAGTAGTCCAGCGCCACATCCAGCACGGCATAGCCGAAATCGCGCGTCTGGTTCGTCACGGTGGTGACGGCGCTGAACGGCACGATATGCACCGAGCCATCCAGCGCGCGCAGCCGGATGGAGCGGATGGAGAGCTGCTCGACCGTGCCGGACATGCCGCCCACGGTGATGGTGTCCCCCACCGCCACCGCATCCTCGAACAGCAGGAAGATGCCCGTGATCACGTCACGCACCAGCGTCTGGCTGCCGAAGCCGACGGCGAGGCCCAGCACGCCGGCACCGGCCAGCAGGGGCGCCACATTGATCCCGATCTCCGTCAGCAAGGTCAGGCCCACGATCACCATCAGCAGCGCGCCCAGCGCCGTGCGCAGCATGGGCAGCAGCGTCCGCACCCGGGCCGAACGCGCGGCCGAGCCATCCTTGGGCAGCCGCGCGAGATAGCGCTGGATGCCGGCATTCGCCCCCTCCCAGATCAGCAGCGCGACGGCCACCGTGATGCCGATCGAGGTCAGGCCCGAGATCAGCCGCCCACCCCAGCGCCCGGTGCCGAACCAGGCGAGGGAGTTCAACCCCCAGGCCTCCATGAGAAGCACGAGCGCGATGGCCGTCAGCGCCATCGAGACCAGGCTGCGCAGCGCCGGCAGATAGCGGTTGGCGCGCTGCTCCAGCCCAGGATAGCGGCCCGCGAGGTCGGCGCTGATGCGGAACAGCCGGTCCAGCAGGCGGCGCATCGCCTCATCCGCCAGCTTGGCGCCGACGACAATGGCGATGGTGGCGAGCGAGGCCTCGGCCAGGCGTTCAAAGCCGCGCTCGATCTCCAGCGCCCAGACCGTCCAGGCGGCCAACAGCCAGAGGATCACAAGCACGTGCCAGGCCTCGGCCAGGCGGCTGCGGGCGGCGCGCATGAACATGCGGCTGCGCGTGGGCACATCATCCTCCGCCAAATCCGGCGCATCGAGCAGCGAGGCCACGCCGGCGCGATTCTGCAGGACGATCAGCGCCGCCAGCAGGGAGAGCACCAGCAGGCCGAGGCGCCAGATGGTTTCATGTGCGCCCTGCGGCAGGCCGAACAGCATGGCCACCTCGGCCACGGCGTAGAAGGTGACGCCGGTGAAGGCCAGGCGCCGGATCCAGAGGGTGGCATAGGCGGCGGTCTCATCCTCGCAGCGAATCCATCTGAGGCGCGTCAGGCCCGGTGCAAAGACCAGGCGGCCGGCGGCCATGACGGCGCGCGCCGCCATGTAGGCGAAGGTCACCGCCTCCATCACCAGCCGGTTGGAGGGCCAGATCGAGAAGGTGCCGATGATGGCCAGGGCCGCCGCGCCGAAGCCCAGAATGGGCACGAGGTCGAGCCCCAGATGGCCCAGCATGTAGGGCAGGCGGCGCAGCCCCTGGAGCGGGCCCTGCACCATGGCCCCGCGGCGCTCCAGCCAGGCATTGGGGCGGCGCATCAGCAGGCGGAATAGGCGCTCGGTCGCCACGCCGGCCAGCAGAACGAGCCCCAGCTTCCAGGCCAGGGCCCAGACCTGGGCCTGCAACAGCTCATCGGTCAGCAGCCGCTCGAACCAGGCGCGAATTTGCCCAAGTTCGGCGGCGGCGGAGAGCGTCGCCCAGGCCTGGACGAGAAAAGCGCCGATCCGGCTCGCAATGCCAACGACGATGTCGGCGGGGGCGGAGATCACCTCCTCGGGCGTGGGAATGGCCAGGGTCTCAGGCGCGGCCGGGGTGCCGGTGGTGGCTTCCAGCGCGCGGATGAGCGCGGCGCGGCGCGCTTCGTCGCGCAGGATGACAAGCAGGGCGGCCAATTCGGGTGAGGGCGCTGCGGGCGCGGCCTCAGCCGTGGCGGGGGGCGGCGCCTGGGGCGCTGCCGCCGTGGGGGCGGCCGGTGCTGCGGGTGCTGGTG
>CANHTE010000015.1 GCA_947462945.1 Acetobacteraceae bacterium | reverse complement strand
CGCCCGCGTGATGCCGGCCTGTTCGCGGCGGGCGCGGCGCTGAGTGGCCCGCGCCATTGCGCCACCTGCCATGTCTCGGATTACGGCGGACGCGCGCAAATCCCCCGCGTCGCGGCCCAGCGGGAGGAATATCTGGTGCATGCGATGACGCAGTATCGCGATGGGCTGCGCGCGGGGCCCGATACCCAGATGAATGGCGCGGTGATGGGCCTGTCCAACGCCGATATCGCCGCGCTGGCGCATTACCTGGCCCAAATGGACTGATCCCAGGCCTTGTTGATGTTCACCCATGAAGGTCAAGAGGCGTCATCTGCCATTCCCTGACCCATACACAACCGACTCATAGCAGGAAAATGCCAATGAATCGGGGTCTGGGGTCAATGGCCCCAGCCGCCGGAGGCTAACCTGTTTTGCCGAAGGCCGCTTTTGTAAACCACGACCAAGAAGCAATGTGATCACTCAGCTTGGCTGATCTCAGGCAGGCCGGCGGAAGCCGGCCGCCGGGTGCGGCGCGCGCAGCCGTCCATGGCCGAACAGCTTCTCCCGGTAGGTGCCGGGCGCATAGTCCCGCTTATAGGCGCCGCGTTCCTGGAGTGCCGGGACCAATTGCTCCACCACCTCGACCAGGCATTCGGGGAAGACCGTGCGGGAGAGGTTGAAGCCATCCACGCCGGTCTCCGCCGCATAGGCGATGAGTTGCTTGGCGATGCGCTCCACACTCCCCACCATCGGCTTTTGCCGGCTGCCGAGGATGAACTGGTCGGTCAGTTTCCGCTTCGTAAAGTCATCCCCCGTGGCCCGGCGCATCGCCGAGACATTGGACTGGATGGCATTGCCCAGCCCGGCGGTGATCGGCTCATCCATCCCGAAGCGCCCGAAATCAATGCCGAGCGAGGCGGCCGCGTGGGCCAGCGCACCCTCCACGCTGGAATGGCGCCGGTATTCGGCGAGCTTGCCGGCCGCTTCCTCATCTGTCCGGCCCAGGATCAGCGTGGCGCCGACGAAGATGCGGATCTCACGCGGGGCGGCGAGGGCGCGCAGCCCGGCCACCTGGCGGGCCACATCCGCCGCCGGCCCGCCATTCAGGAACACGCATTCCGCATGCCGCGCCGCGAATACCTGCCCCCGCGCCGAGGCGCCGGCCTGGTAGAGCACCGGCGTCCGCTGGGGGGAGGGCTCGCAAAGATGCGGCGTGTCGAGCTTGTAGTGCCGCCCCGCATGGCGGATGCGGCGCAGGCGCGCGGGGTCGGTGAAGCGGCCGCCGGCAGCATCGCGCAGCACGGCATCATCGGCCCAGCTTTCTTCCCAGAGGCGATACACCACCTCCATGTATTCCTCGGCCACGTCGTAGCGGTCATCATGGCCCATTTGCCGCTCCAGCCCCATGGCGCGGGCCGCGCTGTCCAGATAGCCGGTGACGATGTTCCAGCCGATCCGCCCCTGGGTCAGGTGATCCAGGGTGCTCATGCGGCGGGCAAACAGGAAGGGCGCCTCGTAGGAGAGGTTGGCGGTGATGCCGAAGCCGAGCTGGCTCGTCACGGCGGCCATGGCCGGAACGATCATGGCGGGATCCAGCAGCGGCACCTGGACAGCGCCGCGCAGCGCCGCATCCGGGCTGCCATCCAGCACGTCATAAATGCCCAGCACATCGGCCAGGAACAAGCCGTCAAACAGCCCGCGCTCCAGCAGCCGCGCGAGGTCGAGCCAGTGTTGCATGGTGTTGTATCCCGCGCTGGTATCGCGCGGGTGGGTCCACATGCCGTGCTGGATATGGCCCACACAGGCCATATCGAAGGCATTCAGGCGAATCTGCTGCTGCATCCCGCGATCTTGCGGGGGGGCGGTCAGGCTCGCAAGCGAACCGGCTCGGCCGCCAGGCCATAGACGCCGCGCTCACCCGGCTTCGCGACCAGGGCGGTGGTGACGCCCATCGCCGTTTCGGCGGCACCCAGATACAGCGCGCCATCCTGCGCGAGCAGCTGGGCGATGCTGCCCAGAACCCGCCCCTTGGTCGGCACGTCGAAATAGATCAGCACATTGCGGCAGAACACCACGTCGAACCGCCCCAGGCTGCGCGGATCACCCAGCAGATTGAACTTCTCGAACCGGCAGGGGGCGGCGATTTCGGGGCGAATGCGCCAGCGTGTGTCCTCCTGGGTGAAGCGCTTCATCAGCGTGCGGATCGGCATGCCGCGCTGCACTTCGAACTGCGTGAAGACACCCGCACGCGCGCGTTCCAGCACGGCGGCGGTGATGTCCGTGCCGATGATCTCCACCCGGCGGGATTTCAGGCTGGGGTCCAGTTCCGCCAATTCCGCCAGGATGATGGCGATGGAATAGGCCTCCTGGCCCGTGGAGCAGGCGGCGGACCAGATGCGCAGCGGCTGGCCGGGGGGCCGTGCCTTGTGCAGCTGCGGCAACAGCGTGCGCAAATGCTCGAAGGGGCGGGTGTCGCGGAAGAAGCTGCTCTCATTGGTGGTGAGGAGTTCCGTCATCTCCTGCGCCAGGCCATCGCTGAGCGGGGCCCTGAGGCGGGCCGCCAGGGCATCCAGGTCCCGCAGGGCCTCGCGCTTCAGCAGGGGGGCCAGGCGCGTCTCCAGCATGTAGCCCTGGTCGGCGCCGATGATACCGCCCGAGCGGGTCTTCACGATGCCGGTGAGGAAGGTGAAGGTGGTGGGGCTGAGGACCGACTTGTTCATGGGCGCTTTCCGCAGATTTGGGCCAGGGCATCGCCCAGCGATTCGGGGGTTCCCTGCTCCTGGGCGAGGCCTGCGCGCGCAATCGCGCCCGGCATGCCCCAAACCACGGAGGAGGCTTCATCCTGTGCCCAGACGGCACCGCCGGCCTGGGTGAGGGCGCGGCAGCCCAGCAAGCCATCCTGCCCCATCCCGGTGAGGATCACGGCTTGCACCGCGCGTCCGTGGATGGCGATCAGGCTGCGCAGGGTCGGGTCCACGGCCGGGCGGCAGAAGTTTTCCGGCGGACCGTCGGAGAGATGCAGCACAATATGCTGGCCGTCGGATTTCGCCAGCAGATGATGGTCGCCCGGGGCGAGGTAGATGTGGCCAGCCTCCAGACGGTCGCCTTGGCGGGCCTCCTGCACGGGGGGGCCGCCCAGCGCGTCCAGATGCTTGGCGAGCATGGCGGTGAAGCCGGCCGGCATGTGCTGGACGATGACCACGGGAAGGGAGATGTTCTTCGGCAGCCGCTTCACCAGCGCCGCCAGCGCCTGCGGCCCGCCGGTGGAACTGCCGATGCAGATGACCTTGGGCGGTTCGCCGCGCCGCGCTGCCGGGCGGGGCACCGGCATGGGCGTGGCGGTGGGCCGCGCCGCAGGCTGGCGCAGCTTGGCCCAGCCCTTGACCTTCGCCAGCAGATCGGCGCGGAAGATGGGATCATTCAGGCCACCGCCCGCAGCCCCCGGCTTGGGGATGTAATCGGAGGCGCCGGCCCGCAGCGCTTCCATGGTGGCGCTCGCGCCGCGCTGGGTCAGGGCGCTGGCGACGATCACGATCGGCCGGGGCTCACGCTGGAGGATGAGCGGCAGCGCCGTCATGCCGTCCATCACGGGCATTTCGAGGTCCAGCAGCACCACTTGCGCACGCTCGGCTGTGGGGGCGCCATCCAGCGCCGCCAAAGCCTGCTTGCCATCCCCCACGCGGGAGACAACGGCAATGCCGGGATCAGTCTCCAGCACGCGCGTCAGGGCGGAGCGTACGGTGGAGCTGTCATCGCAAAGCATCACGCGCAGCTTGCCGGATGCGGCGTGGCTCATGCCGAAAGCAGTCCCACCTGGGTCAGCTTGTCGCACAGGATCTCTTCGTCGAAGGGCTTCATCACATACTCATCGGCGCCCGCTTCGAGGCCTTCGAGGATTTTTTCCGTGCCTGCCTCGGTGGTGCACATCACCACCACCGGGTCATTCGGGCCGTATTCCGCCCGCAGCGCGCGCAGGAAGCCGATGCCATCCATCACGGGCATGTTGCGGTCCAGCAGCACCATGCGGGGCATTTCCGCACGGCATGCGTCCAGCGCCTTCTGGCCGTCCTCCGCTTCGCGCACGGTGAAGCCGTTGCGCTCCAGGATGCGCCGCGCGACCTTGCGCACGACCGAGCTGTCATCCACCACAAGGCAGGTGCCGTTGGACATGTCCCTGTCTCCTTAGACGCCGAGGGCCAGCAGCTGGTCCACATCGAGCAGCACCAGCAACTGGTCACCCTGGCGATGCACGCCGAGTGCGAATTCCTTCCAGGCAGGATCAAGCGTCTGCGGGTTGGGCGCGCGATCCTCGGCATGGAGGGTCAGAACCTCACCCACCTGGTCCGCCAGGAGGGAGTAAAGCTCGCCGCCGACTTCGACGACGACGCTCATGGCGACCTGGCCGGGCTCACGCGCCGGCAGGCCCAGGCGGCTGCGCAAATCCACCGCCGTCACGATGCGGCCGCGCAGATTGAGGCTGCCCGCGACCTCGGGCGGGGCGAGGGGAATGCGGGTGATGACCTGCACCCCCAGCACGTCCCGGACGGCCAGTACCGGAACGGCACAAAGCTGCCCGGCGACGGTGAGCGTCAGCATCATGCTGGCCGCTTCGGAATTGACCGCGGGCGGAGGCGCGCGATGGTCGGTGGGGGTGGCGGAGTTGGTTTGCATGGGGGTGTCCTCGGTTCAGCGGGCCAGCATGGGTTGCAGGCAGTGCTGCAGGCTGGCCAGCAGCGCGTCGCGGTCAAACTTGGCGATGTAGTCGCTGAAGCCGGCCGCCCGGCCGCGCTCCACATCGGCCGGCGAGGAAGAGCCCGAAAGAGCGATCATGGGCAATTCCGCCCAGGCACCGCCTTCCCGCACGGCCCGTGCCAGGCCGAAGCCATCCATTTCCGGCATGTTGATGTCGGAGATGATGACATCGAAGCGTTCGCCCGCATCCCGCAGGCGCAGGGCTTCGCGGCCATTGCTCACCGTCACCACATCATAGCCGGCCGCCATGATGGCGGGCACGATGAGATTGCGGAAGAAGTCGCTATCCTCGGCCACCAGCACGCGGGGCTTGCTGCCATTCTGCTGCGCGGGCTCGAACCAGTCGGCCTGGGCCTGCTTCAGCCAGTAGCCGGTGTCCAGCAGGTCCGTCACCCGGCCGGCCACGACGCAGCTGCCCAGGAAGCCCGGGCGCAGCCCGGCGGCGTCCATCTCCAGCGAGACATCCACCACGTCCAGGATTTCCTCGACCATGAGGCCCATGGCGCGGTCGCCATCGCCAAACACCAGCACCGGCTGGTGTCCGGTTTCCGGCAGGGTCATGTAGGTGTCCAGCGGCACCAGCGGCATCAGCGTGCCACGATATTGCACCACGAGATTCTCGCCCGTCCGTTCGATGCGCGCGGCATCCAAATTCTCAAGCCGCGCGATCAGGCCGAGTGGCACCGCCTTGGGCGCACCGGCACCGGCGCGGAAGAGGAGGAGCGCCGTGTTGCGCTCGTTGCGGCGCGTGGTGGTGGCGGAATCCTGCATGCTGCCGCCTTCCGTGCCGCCTTCGATGCCAAGCCCGGTGGCGCGTGCGATGCCGCTGGGGTCCAGGATCATGATGACGCTGCCATCACCCAGGATGGTGTTGCCCGAGAACATGGTGATGTGGCGCAGGATGGGTGCCACGGGCTTGACCACGATTTCCTCGGTGTCGAAGACGCGGTCCACGACGATGCCAAAGAGCTGCTGGCCGATCTGCGTGACGACGACGAAGCCCTCGGATTCCGTGGTGGCCTGGGCCGTCTCCAGGCGAAGCAATGTCTTGAGGGAGACCAGCGGCAGCAACTGGCCGCGCAGGCGCAGCACGGCGCTGTCCTTGATGTGCTCGACCTTGGGGCCGTCAACACCGCCGACGCGAACCAGCTCCAGCACGCCCGCCTGCGGAATGGCGAAGCGCTCGCCGCCCGCTTCCACGATGAGGGCGG
Organism: Acetobacteraceae bacterium; assembly: GCA_947462945.1. GTDB lineage: Bacteria > Pseudomonadota > Alphaproteobacteria > Acetobacterales > Acetobacteraceae > Roseococcus. The sequence goes on along the minus strand of CANHTE010000015.1, from coordinate 4,122 downwards.
CCGCGATGGCCAGCGTCAGCGGGATCTTGATGCTGAAGGTGGTGCCCTTGTGCTCGCGGGAGGCAAGGTCAACCGTGCCGCCGATGCGTTCGATATTCGTCTTCACCACATCCATGCCCACGCCGCGCCCGGAGACGGACGTGACCTCGGCCGCGGTCGAGAAGCCGGCGCGGAAGATGAAGCGGTGGATTTCGCGCTCGCTCATGGTGGCGAGTTCGGCTTCGGTGGCGAGGCCCTGCGCAATCACCTTGGTCTTGATGCGATCGGTGTTCAGGCCGCGCCCGTCATCGCCGATCTGCAGGACGATGTGGCCGCCCTCATGGAAGGCGTTGAGCAGGATGCGCCCGGTTTCCTTCTTGCCGGCATTGCGGCGCTGCTCGGGCGTTTCCAGGCCGTGATCGGCGCTGTTGCGCACCATATGCGTCAGCGGGTCCTTGATGAGCTCCATCACCTGGCGGTCCAGCTCGGTATCCGCGCCGCGCATTTCCAGCTCGATGCGCTTGCCCAGGTCATTGCTGAGATCGCGCACCAGGCGCGGCAGCTTGGCCCAGGCATTGCCGATGGGCTGCATGCGCGTCTTCATCACGCCGTCCTGCAGATCGGAGGTGATCTGCGACAGGCGCTGCAAGGGCACGGCAAAGGCCGCATTTTCCTCGGCACGGGCCAGCTGCATGAGCTGGTTGCGCGTCAGCACCAATTCGCTCACCAGCACCATGAGGTCTTCCAGGACGTCCACGGCCACGCGCATGGTCTGCGGCGCGTTGCTGCCGGACGTGGCGGTCTCGGCCTGGGGCTCGGCGATGGGGATAGGGGCGGCTTCCGTCGCGGCTTCGGCAGCGGCATCCACCACGGGCGCTTCGCCCGAGGCGGCGGCGTCCAGCGCGGCCTTCAGCGGGCCGTCATCGCCGACGGGCTCACTGCCCGTGGCTTCCAGCCCGGCCACGATCTGCTTGAAGCGGTCCGCCGCCGAAAGGATCAGCGTGATGCCACCAGGCGTGACCGGCAGGGTGCCGTCCCGCCACAGGCCCAGCACGTTTTCTGCCGCATGCGCCACGCCTTCGAGGCGCGGCAGTCCGAGAAAGCCGCAGGTCCCCTTGATGGTGTGGACGGTGCGGAACACCTCCGACAGGACAGCGACATTGGCCGGATTGCGCTCCAGTTGCAGCAGGGCTGCGTCCAGGCTGGTCAGGCCCTCATTGGTCTCGGTGAGAAAATCGGCGAGCAGGTCGTCCATCTGCGGTTCCTTCGAGGCTGACCGCGGGGGATGGCGCGGCGATAATGGAGAGGTTGCACCCAAGCTGCCGAAGAAAGAGTAAACGGTGGGCATGGAAGTCGCTGGGCGTTATTCGAGGCGTCGGGCGCCCCGCTTCAGCTCCGCTGCTGCATCAGCAGCGGGGGAATGCATGCGGTGGCGCCGAGCGCGAAGCTGAGTTCCAACCCCTCGGCCGCGGCCTGGGCCATGACCCAGGGCGCCAGGACGCGGCGCGGCCCGCCGCTCATGGCGTCCTCCATGCTGCCACCGGCCAGCAATTCCACCAGGGTGGGGGACCAGGCGGCGTCCCGGCCTTCGGGCATGAAGCTGACCGAACCATCCTGATGCTGCGCAATCCGCACGACGCCGCCCCGGGGCAGCGCCTCGGCGCTGTGCAAGGCGGCGGAGAGCCTGAGGCGGACGCGGCCCTGGCCCAGCACCTCGGGCGAGGCGCCCACCTCGAATTTCACGCGGTGGGCCATGGGCGCGCCTAGCAGAAGAATGCCCAGCTGATGCCAGGGAAGATCATCCCCGCCGCCAAAGGCTGTGGCGAAGAGCTTCATGCGCGCCCGCAATTCGCCGGCGGTTTCCATCAGGATGTCATGCGCGGCAGGGTCGGCCGCCTGGGGGAGGATGGCCGTGATGCTCGCCATGGGCGAACCGAGATCATGGAAGACGCGCGCGGCCACAAGCTCGGTGAGGCGATGCGGATGGACCATTCGGGTATCTTTCAATGCGGCCGCACCAGCGGCGACGTGAGGGTGGTCGGTTCGGGCGGCTCCACGAAGGAGCAGGGCCGCTTCCAGGGCAGTTTGCCGCGTGACTTTCCGGCAGCCGGGGTGCCTGGGATAGGGTGAAGGGAAAACACGGCCCATAAACTAGTCACCAATGGTTGCTGGATCATTGAGAGGGCTGTGCACGATTAAGCGGGATTGCTGAATCTCGGATTGCGGGGGAGGTTTTCGCGGAACTTGCGCGCGCGCCAAAGGGACGCACCGCATGACGGGAGTGGGTTGAATGCATGGAATTGAGCCGGGCATGCGGGTCCTGCACCCGCAGCGCCCGGATTGGGGGGTGGGCCAGGTGCAATCGGTGGTGGGTGACCGCGTCACGGTCAATTTCGAACATGCCGGCAAATTGCTGGTCAATTTGGCCGTCATCGCGCTGGAGCAGGTGGAGGCTTGATCGAGGTTTTCAGCGCCGGCGCCGCCCTGCTGCGCGAATGGCCGGTCTGGGCGGCGGCGCTTGCCACGGTGGTGGCCGGGCTGATGCGCGGCTATGCGGGCTTCGGCACGGCCGTCATCCTCGCGCCAATCTATTCCGTGCTCTGGGGGCCGCGTGCTGGGGTGCCGGTGATGCTGATGATGGAGCTGATCGTCTCGCTCCAACTCCTGCCCCGCGCCTTCAAGGATGCTGATACCCGCGTCATCCTGCCCATCGGCGGGGCGGCCGCGCTGGCCACGCCGCTGGGGGCCTTCGTGCTGCTGACGGCCGAGCCCGAATTGCTGCGCCGCTGCATTGGCGGCTTTGTGCTGGTGTTCGGCCTGCTGATGCTCTCCGGCTGGCGCTATCACGGCAGCCGGCCGCTGGGGCTGAACCTGCTGGTGGGCACCAGTGCCGGCCTGCTGAAAGGCGCCACGGGAATGAGCGGCCCGCCGGTGATCCTGTATTTGCTGGCCGGGCCTGAGGAAGCGAAGCGGCACCGCGCCAACCTCATCCTGTTTTTCGCGCTGATTGCCGTGGTCTCCATCCTGGGCCCGCTCTGGTTCGGCCTGATCACGGCGGATGTCCTGGCGAAGCTGCTGATCCTGCTGCCCGTGCTGCTGGCCTCGGTGCCCATTGGCGCGCGGCTGTTCCACGTGGTGCCGGAGCGTTTCTACAAGCGCTTCGCGCTGGCCGTGCTGGTCTCGGCCGGGGGCATCGCCTTGCTGGCCTGAGGGCGCGATTGCCTGCGCTATTCCCTGCCGGCTATAACGTTGGCATGCAGCGACGCGCCCTTCCGCTGGTTTTCCTGCCCGGGCTGGCCTTGGCCCAGGGGCCGGTCACCATCTTTGCCGCCGCCTCCCTGCAGGAGGGGCTGCGGGCCCTGGTGCGGGAATGGGCTGGGCGGGGCAGGGAAGCGCCGCGCCTCTCCTTTGCCGCATCCTCCACCCTGGCCCGGCAGATCGAGCAGGGGGCGCCGGCTGATCTGTTCCTGAGCGCGGATGAAGCCTGGATGGATTACCTCCAGGCTCGGCAGCTCATCCTGCCCGGCAGCCGCGTGAATGCGCTCGGCAATGCGCTGGTGCTGGTGGCGCCGGCCGATGGGGCGCGGCCCATGCCCCTGATGCGCGGCCAAAGCCTGCTGCCGTTGCTCGGCCCTCAAGGCCGGCTGGCCCTGGGTGACCCGGCCCATGTTCCGGCCGGGCGCTATGCCCAGGCCGCGCTGGAATGGCTCGGCCAATGGGGGGCGCTGGCGCCCCGCCTGGCGCGCGCCGAGAATGTGCGCGCGGCCCTGCTGCTGGTGGAGCGTGGCGAGGCGCCGCTTGGCATCGTCTATGCCACGGATGCGTTGGCGGCGCCTGCCGTGCGCGTCATTGGCGAGTTTCCGGCCGGCAGCCACCCGCCGATCTCCTATCCTTTCGCCCTGACCCGCCGCGCCGAAACCCATGCCGAAGCCCGTGCCCTGCTGGCCTTCCTGGCCGGGCCGGAGGCGTTGCCGGCCTGGCAGCGCCACGGCTTCACGCGGCCCCGCTGATGGGCCTGACGCCCGAGGAATGGCAGGCGGTGCGCCTCAGCCTGGATGTGGCGGCGCGCTCGGTGCTGGTCTCGCTTGGGCCGGCCATCGCGGTCGCCTGGCTGCTGACGCGGCGCCGCTTTGCCGGGCGCTT
>CANHTE010000014.1 GCA_947462945.1 Acetobacteraceae bacterium | reverse complement strand
GGACCTGGTGGTCTATATGCATGACGCCCAGGCGCCGCCCCCGCATGAGACGGTGAAGCGCGCGCTGCGCCTGCCGGGTTTCCACATCCATCTCGCAACCCCTGTCCAGGCCGCGCGGCGCTCCGCCTCCGGCGTGGTGCTGGATCTGGGTGGGCGCGAGGTGAGCCATGACTTCCTCATCATCGGCACGGGCTTCGTGGTGGATATGGACCGCGTGCCGGCGCTGGCCGATTTTGCCCCGCATATCGCCCGTTGGGAGGATGCCTATACGCCGCCCCCGGGCAAGGAACGGCCCGAGATGGCGGCCTTCCCCTTCCTCGGCCCCGGCTTCGAATTGCAGCCGCGCGATGCGTCGGCACCCGCCGAACTGGGCCTGATCCATCTGATGAATTATGGCGCGCACGCCACCCATGGCGGCATCGCCAGCGACATCCCGGGCGTGGCGGTGGCGGGCGAGAAGGTTTCCAGCGCCATCCTGCGCCATTTGTTCCAGGCGGAGATCGGCGCGCTGCGCCGTGAACTGCACGCGTTTGACGAACCGGAGCTGGAGGGCACACCCTTCTTCGTGCCGCGGTAGAAGAGGAATGGCCCATGCGTGACCTGGTTGACGAGTTGGCGGGCATCGCGCCCGGCAGCAGGCTGGATGGGCTGCGCGCGCTGCGCCCGGATGTGCGCAGCAGCCTGATCGGCTACGAGGCCGCGATCTTCGAGGGCGAGAGCGGCCTGACGCCGGCCGAGCGCCACCTCGTGGCACAGCACGTGGCCGAGCTGAACGCGGAAGCCGCGCTGGCCGCGCATCACCAGGCCCGCGCCGGGGATTCGCCGCGCCTGGCCGTGCTGCGCGACTACGCCACGCTGATCACGCAAACGCCCGATCAGGCCAATCCGGCAGCGATCCAGACTCTCATGGCGGCAGGCCTCGCGCCACGCGATGTGGTCATGCTGGGGCAGCTGATCGCACATCTGAACATGCAGGCGCGGCTGCTGGCTGGCCTCCGCCTCCTGGAGGCAACATGATGAATGCCACCGATTCAGATTTCCGCGCGACAAGCGCACTTCAATCATCGGAGGTATGCTGCGCCACCGACTCAGACTTCCGCGCGACAAGCGCGCTTCAGTCATCGGAGGTATGCTGCGCCACCGATTCAGACTTCCGCGCGACAAGCGCGCTTCAGTCATCGGAGGCCGCGGCATGAGCACCCATGATTTCGGCTTCCCCATGGAAAGCCTGAACTGGAAGGCCTGGGCGCCGGTTCTCGACATCGCGAAGGCGACGCCGGACGAGATCAAGGTCCTGGAGGAAAGCCACGCCAAGGCCAAGGAAAACCCCTACTACCTGCTGCTGGTGCAGGAGGCGGAGGTGCTGCGCCAGCGCTCCAAGCTCTTCAACACCATCATGTACGGCCCGCGCGGCGCCTCGCGCGCTGAGCGCGAATTGGCGGCGACGGCGGAATCCCGGCTGAACGGCTGCCCCTACTGCGCCAGCGTGCATGCGCTGCGCTATGTGCAGATGAAGGGCGATCCTGACCTCATGCAGCGCATGATGGCCGATGGCGTGGAGGTGCCCATGGCCACCCGCCCGCGCGCCATCGTGGATTTCTCCGTGAAGCTGGCAGCCACGCCCTCGGCCGCCACAGCGGCCGATGTGCAGCTTCTGCGCGACCAGGGGATGGAGGATGCGGAAATCCTCGACATCATCCTCTCCGTCGCGATGTTCGCGAACGCCAACCGCCTGATGCAGACACTTGGGGAGGCCGTGCGGCCATGAATGAGACCTTGGCCGAGCGGGCGATTCACGCCCGAGCGGAAGAGCGCCCAGGCGATAGCACGCTGACGCAGCTTGCCCATCGCGTCCTGCCGGCGGGGCATTTCGGCAATCTGGCGAGTGACCTCGCGATGGTGCGCGGCGCGGGCGCCCATGTCTGGGACAGCGAGGGCCGCGAATATGTGGATTACCTGCTGGGCTCCGGCCCCATGTTTGTGGGGCATGCCCACCCGGAGGTAACGGCCGCTGTGCTGGCACAGGTTCCGTTGGGCACCACCTTCTTCGCCAACAATCCGGCTGGCATCCACCTGGCCGCGCGCGTCGTGGATGCCATGGCCTGCGCCGATCAAATCCGCTTCGTCAGTTCCGGCTCCGAGGCCGATATGTATGCGATGCGCGTGGCGCGCGCCTTTCGCGGACGGGAGAAAATCCTGAAGTTCGAGGGCGGCTATCACGGCATGAGCGACCACGGGCTGATGAGCCTCTCGCCCAAGCGGCCCGCCAATTTCCCTCAGGCCATCCCGGACAGCGCCGGCATTCCCTCCCGGGTGCGCGATGAGGTCCTGGTGGCGCCCTATAATGATGCGGCCCACGCCATTGCGCTGATCGAAGCGCATCACGATGAATTGGGCGGCGTCATCGTCGAGCCCTTCCAGCGCCTGCTGCCGCCCGCCCCCGGCTTCCTGGAGGCCCTGCGCGAGGTGACCGCGCGCTTCGGCATTCCGCTGATTTTCGATGAGGTCGTCACCGGTTTCCGCTTCGCCTATGGCGGCGCGCAGCAATATTACGGCGTGACGCCCGATCTCTGCACGCTGGGCAAGATCATCGGCGGGGGCTTTCCGCTGGCGGCCATCGCGGGGCGCGCTGACATCATGGCGCATTTCGACCGTGCCTTGGTGGGTGATGACGGCTTCCTGATGCAGGTGGGCACGCTCTCGGGCAATCCGGTGGCCTCGGTGGCGGGGTTGGCGACGCTCGATATCCTCGCGCGCCCCGGCGCTTATGAAGGCGCCTTCGCGACCGGCCATGCGCTTATGGAGGGGCTGACACGGTTGCTGCATGATGCGGGCCTGCCCGGCCAGGTGGTGGGGGAACCCGTGCTGTTTGACGTGGTCTTTGCCGAGGGCGACATCCGCAACTACCGCGACATGCAGCGCGCCGATGCGAAGCTGGCCGGCCATTTCAACCGCCATCTGCGGCAGGCCGGCATCCTGAAGGGTGACAGCAAATACTACATCTCCCTGGCGCACACGCCGGAAGACGTAACCCTCACCCTGGAAGCCTTCGCCGGCGCAATACGCGCCCGATAGCCAGGGTGCAGGCAACAAGTTCCTTGCCGGGGAGTGTGAGGGGCAGCGCCCCTCACTTCAACAACTCCGCCAGCAGTGGGTTGGGAAACCGCCGGCTGCGCGTGATCGCGTAAAACCCCTCCACCAACCCCGGCACCCGGCAGCGTTCGACGAGCAGGCCCGAACGCAGCTCATCCCGCACCACGATGGGCGGCACCAAGGTCACGCCCGGGCTTTCGCGCGCCAGCAGGCGCAGCATGGCCATGTCATCCACTTCGGCCAGGATGATGGGCCTGATGCCCGCCTGATCCATGATGAGATCAAAGCCGGCGCGGATGGAGCTGCCCAAGGCCGGCAGCAGGATCGGTGTTCCGCGCAGATCATCCGGGAAGCGGAACTCTCGTCCCCCTCTGGGTTTACGGCCGACCAGGCTGACCGGCTGCTCATCCAGCAGGCGGCTGGTCCAATCCTTTTCCGCATCGCGTGCCACAGGCGCGTTGGACAGCACGGCATCCAGCGTGAGGGCATCCAGTTGCGCCAGCAAATCCCGCAAATGGCCGGAATGCACCACCAATTCCACATCGCCCCGGCCGATCAGCGGGCGCAGAAGTTCAAGCTGGAAATTGCGCGAGAGGGTGGTGATGGCGCCGATGCGCAGCACGCGCCGCGCTGAAGGTCCGCGGCCCTTCAGCGTATCCAGCAATTCATCCCCGGTGCGGAAAATGGTTTCGGCGTGGTCGAGCGCGATGCGCCCAGCTTCGGTGAGCTCCAGGCGCTTGTTGCGGCGCTCGAACAAGGCCTGACCGAGGGCTTCCTCCAGCAAGCGCAGCTGGGTGGAAAGGGCCGAGGGGGCGATGTTCAGCCGCTGGGCGGCGCGGGTCAGCCCGCCCTCACGGGCCACGGCCCAGAAATGCCGAAGATGGTGGTAGTTGAGATGTGCCATGCCATGCTTCTCGCAAACAGAACATTTTCTTGCAATCTTTGAAATTTCCAGAAGGATTGCGTTCTCGTAAGCCGGCCGGACTCGCAACTGGAATCCTGGCCCATGCTCCTCTCCTGGCTTGCCGCCCTGGCCCCCGCGCTCTTGCTCGGCGCTGGCCTCATCCCGCTTCGCGCAGGCGCCGTTGCGCTGCGCCGGGTCGCCATTGGGGCCAGCATCGGCGGTTTCGTGCTGACCGCGCTGGTGGCAACCGGGCTTGTCATCCATGGGCGGCAGAGCAGCTTCTTCGTGCATCTCGACGCCGTCTCGGGCGTGATGTTCCTGCTGGTCGCCTTCATCGGCCTGATCGTGACCGCCTATGGCCGGCGCTATCTGGCTGGCGATCCGGGCCAGGCGCGCTTCACCCGCTGGCTTTGCCTGACGCTGGCCGCCGTGCTGGCGCTGACCATCTCCGGCAATCTGCTGTTCTTCGCCCTGGCCTGGATCGGGACCAGCATGGGCCTGCATCGGCTGCTGGTCTTCTACCCTGAGCGGCATGGGGCACAATTGGCGGCGCGGAAGAAATTCGTGACCAGCCGCCTGGGCGATGCGGCGCTGCTCGCCGCATTGCTGCTGATCCTGGGCCGCTTCGGCACGCTGGAATTCGGCGCGATCTTTGCCGCGACCGATGCGCTCCGCGGCACGGGGGAGCCAGGCATCGCCATCCATCTGGCGGCGGTCTTCATCGCCCTCGCCGCCGTGCTGAAATCCGCGCAATTCCCCATGCATGGCTGGCTGCCGGAGGTGATGGAGACGCCCACGCCCGTTTCCGCCCTGCTGCATGCGGGCATCATCAATGCGGGCGGCTTTCTCGTGGTCCGCATGGCGGATCTGGTGGCGCTCTCGGCGCAGGCGCTGGATCTGCTGCTCATCATCGGCGCGGTGACGGCTGTCTTTGGGGCGGCGGTGATGCTGACGCAGACCAGCGTGAAGGTGGCGCTCGCTTGGTCCACCGTGGCGCAGATGGGTTTCATGATCCTGCAATGCGGGCTGGGCGCCTTCGCCGCCGCCATGCTGCATATCGTGGCGCATTCCATCTACAAGGCGCATGCCTTTCTCTCCGCTGGCGGCATCATCACGCAGCGCAGGCCAGGGCAGGAGCGGCCCTTGCCGGTGGCCATGCTGATCCCGGCGCTCGGCGCCTCGGTCGCGCTGGTGCTGGTGGTGGGTGCCATCTTCGGCATGCCCTTCTTCGAAAAGCCGGGCGTGGCCGTGCTGGGCGCCACGCTGATGATGGGCCTGACACCCATGCTCGCCGCGGCTTTAATGGCGCGGGAAGAGGCGCGCTTCGTGGCGCTGCGCGTCGGTGGCTTCGCGCTCGGCGTTTGCGTGGCCTATTTCGCGCTGCAATGGGGTGCTGAGTGGCTGCTGGCCTCGGCACTGCCCACCGAGACCTCACCACGTGGTCCCTTTGCCCTGGTCTGGGCCGCACTTACGGTCTTGGCCTTCGGCACTCTGCTGGTGCTGAACGTGCTGCGCCGCTCGGGGCAGCCGGGGCCAGGGCTCCAGGCCTTCTACGTCCATCTGTTCAACGGGTTCTACGTGAATGCCTGGTGCAACCGGCTGGTGGCCCGGCATTGGCCGCTCAAGGGGGGCGTGTGATGACCAAGATGATCTCGCAGTTACGGGCGGCCGCCAACCGCATCGCGCCTGTCTGGCCCCTGGCCGATTTCGTGGCGGTAAACCCCTTCCTCGGGCTCTCCGGGATGGGCTTCGGCGAGGCCCAGGCCTGGCTCGGTCAGGTCAGCGGCAGGCCCGCGCTGCCGGAGCGCGCGATGTTCGCCCAGGCCCTGGCCAGCGGACGGATCAACGAGGCGGACCTCAGCGTCGCCATCGCCGCTGCCGGGACCGAGACGACGCCCCAGGCGCTGCGCCAAGCCGCATCTGAGCCCCGCCCCATCAGCCAGGCCTGCATCACGGTGAGCGATGTGCTGGATGCAAGGCTGGGCACGGAATGGACGCGCATCACCAACGAGGAAATCGCCAAATGGCTCGCCGCCTGGTGCGATGACGGCCAGGCCAGCTGGGCCATGCCATGGCGGGGTGAAGCCCTCTACGCCGCCTGGCGTGCCGCCGCCCGGCATGACCGCTCGCCGGATATTGCCGGCCTGCCCGGTTTTCGCGCCCTGGTCGCGTCCCTGCCGGCCGACCCGGCAGAAAGTGTTGCCGCCTGCCTGGCAGCCCTCGGCGTCACTCAGCCCGAGGCCTATCTGCATCGCGCGCTGCAGGGCCTGGCCGGCTGGGCCGCCCTGCTGAGGCAACGCGGCTGGCTGCAGGAGCTGGATGGCACGCCAAATGATGGCGTCATCGAACTCCTGGCCATTCGCCTGGCCTGGGAGGCCGCGCTGCACGCGCATCACACATCGCCGGCGTTTCGCACAGCCTGGCAGACACGCCTCACCACACCGGGCGAAGCGCCGGCGCTGGAGGCCGATCTGCTGCTGCTGGATGCCTATGAGCGCGGCTATCAGCGCGAATTGGCCGCCAAGCTGGCCGGGCAGAAGACGCGCCCCACCGCAGCGCCAATGGTGCAGGCAGCCTTTTGCATCGACGTACGTTCCGAAGTCTATCGCCGCGCGCTGGAGAGCGTGACGCCGCAGACGCATACCATCGGTTTTGCCGGCTTCTTCGGCTTCGCGCTGGAGTATGTGCGTCTGGGCAATGAACGGGGCGCCGAGCAATGCCCGGTTCTGCTGAAGCCTGGCCTGGTGATCTGCGAGGCGGTGCAGGGCGCCACGGCGGAGGAGGAATCAAAGCTGGCAGAAGAGCGCAGCCTGCGCCGCCGCACCGCCGATTTATGGAACAGCTTCCGCAACTCGGCCGTCTCTTCCTTTGCCTATGTGGAGACAGCGGGCTTCCTCGCCGCGCCTGATCTGATCCGGGGCAGCCTGGGCCACACGGCCAAGCCGGCCGATGGGCTGGACCCGGCCTTGCTGGCGCGCCTTGCACCCAGCCTGGAGGCGCGTCCCTGGCAGGCGCGCGCACATGGCTTCGCCAGCACAAAGCGGCTGGATGCGGCCGAGGGCGTGTTGCGGGCGCTGTCCCTCACCCATGATTTCGCGCCGCTTGTGCTCTTGGCCGGCCATGGCAGCAGCACGGTGAACAATCCCCACGCGGCCGGGCTGGATTGCGGCGCCTGTGGCGGCCACACCGGGGAGAGCAATGCCCGCGTCGCCGCCGCCGTGCTGAATGACGCCATGGTGCGGGAAGGCCTGGTGGCGCGCGGCATCATCATCCCGCCCGGCACGCGTTTCCTCGCCGGCCTGCATGACACCACCACCGACGAAGTCACCCTTTATGACGTCGACCCGGCTGACCCGGCCATCGCGCAGCTGCGCGGCTGGCTGGACGAGGCCTCCCGCCGCGCGCGGGGCTTGCGCGCCGACGCGCTCGGCATCGCAGGCGATCCTGATGCGGCGATCCTTCGGCGCAGCAAGGATTGGTCCGAGGTGCGGCCGGAATGGGGGTTGGTGAACAATGCCGCGCTGATTGTGGCACCGCGCAACCGCACGCAGGGGCTGGACCTCGAAGGCCGCGCCTTCCTCCACTCCTATGTCTGGCAGGAGGATCAGGGCTTCGCCGTGCTGGAGCTGATCATGACGGCGCCCATGGTCGTCGCGAACTGGATCAACCTGCAATATTATGGCTCGACGGTGGACAATGCGGCGATGGGCAGCGGCAACAAGCTGCTGCACAACATCACCGGCCGGCTGGGCGTGCTGGAAGGCCAGGGCGGCGATCTCCGCACCGGACTGCCGATGCAATCCCTGCATGACGGCTCGGATTGGCGGCACGAGCCGATGCGCCTGCATGTCGTGATCGAGGCGCCGGAGGAGGCGATGGAAGCCATTCTCGCCAAGCATGAGGGGGTGCGGCAATTGGTCGAGAATGGCTGGCTGCACCTTTTCTCGCTGGGCGCGGCGGAGGCGGGGGGATTGCGGCGCTATGTGGGGCCGGGGCAATGGGCGAAATAAGGGGTTGAAGGGCCTCCGGCGGCTGGGGCCTAGGCCCCGGACCCTTTTACTTGGCCCCTACGCAGCATCTGAATGATTCCTGAGAAATCCAAACTTGCACCGCCTTCCGCCGCAAAGCGGTCATATAGATCCAGGGCGGCTGCACCGAGGGGCGTGGCGGCCCCCGCCGCCTGGGCGGCCTGCTGCGACAGTCCCAGATCCTTCAGCATGAGTGCGGTGGCAAAGCCGGGCTTGTAGTCCCGGTTGGCCGGGCTGCCCGGCACCGGCCCCGGCACCGGGCAATAAGTGGTGAGTGACCAGCACTGGCCGGAGGATTTGCTCGCCACCTCGAACAGGGCCGCGTGGCTGAGGCCCAGCTTTTCAGCCAGGACGAAGGCTTCACTCGTCCCGATCATGGAAATGGCCAGCAGCATGTTGTTGCAAAGCTTGGCCGCCTGGCCCGCACCGGCCGCGCCGCAATGCACGATGCTGCGGCCCATATGTTCCAGGATGGGCTTCGCGGTGGCGAAATCTGCGGCCTCGCCCCCGACCATGAAGGTCAGCGTCCCGGCCTCGGCGCCCATGGTACCGCCGGAGACCGGGGCATCGAGCATGGGGAGGCCGGCCGCAACCTCACGCGCGGTCTCCACATCAATGGTGGAGCAATCCACCAGCACGGCATGGGGCTCGACGGCGCCGGCCATCTCGGCCCAGGCGGCCCGGACATGGGTGCCGGCCGGGAGCATGGTGATGACGAAATCCGCGCCACGGGCTGCATCGGGGGCGGATTGGGCGCGCTGGATGCCGCCCTCGGCGGCCGCATCCATGGCGGCGGCACTCAGATCATAGCCGCGCACCTCGTGCCCGGCCCTGGCCAGGTTACGCGCCATGGGCAAGCCCATATGGCCGAGACCCACGAATCCAATGCGCGCCATGCCTGTTTCCTCCCGTTTGCGAGAGCCTAGCAGGCGCCGGGCAAAGGCCAAATTGGGCCAGGGCGGAAGGCGACCAGCTCTTTCCAAATAATGGGAAGGCGGAGGTGCGAATCGATTCGCCAGGAAAATTTGATGTGCCGGGGCATGCGACGGGCGCCGCCCGTTGCGGCTCGGTCCTGTCCTGAGGGAGGCCCCAAGGGGAGCACTCTCTCGCCATTCCAGTCGTTTCGCAACCGTCTTGACATTTCGATGCGATGTCGAAGCGACTTATTGGGATTCGTGCCAAATTGGATTTAACCGGGCGTTAACCAGCATCCGACCAGAATCAACACATGACGACAGATGTCCTCCATACCGTCCTCGCCCTCTTCGCCGCCATGGCTGGCCTCGCGGCTGCCGCGGCGATGGTCCGCGCCTCCCGCTGCGCCGCGGAAGCCGCCGCGCAACGCGCGCTGGCGGAGGCACGGGCGCGCAGTTTCGGGCTCCTCTCGCGGGACCTGAACAGCATGGGCCTGGCCCTGCTGGGCCGCGCCCAGGTTTTGGCCGGGCAATCGCCGGGCGGGGAAGCCGGCCGGGCCTTCGAAGGGGAGGCACGCCACCTTCTGGCCCTGGCCGATGCCGCGGCCGAGGAAGCGACGGGCGTCGTCCCTGCCCGTGGCCTGAATGAGGAACGCTTTCCCTTGGCCCCCATCCTGCGGGAGGCGGTGGCCATTGCCGGCGCTCAGCTTGGCCCGGGCAAGCGCCATTGGCGCATCGCCCCGGCGATCGAGAACTTGGCCGTCACGGCGGATCGGCGCGCCCTGCGGGGCGCCTTGGTCCAGGTGCTGGGCCGCGCCGCCCGCGCCACGGATGAGGCGGATATGATTGATATCCGCGCGGATTTGCGCCCCCATGCCGCCTCGATCGTCATCGAGGATGAGGGGATGGGGCTGGCCATCGAGGATTTGGCCCCCGCCTCCCATGACGGGGCGCCGGATCGTTCACGCGGGCTGGGCTTCGGGCTCTCCTTGGCGCGCGCCCTGCTGCGGGCGCATGGCGGGGAATTGGTGATCGAGGCGGCGCCCGGCATCGGCGCCCGCGCCTTTCTCTCCTTGCCGCCCGAGCGGATGGCCGCGCACGTCGCCTGAGCGGCGCCTCAATGCAGCCGGAACACCCCGTTGCTGAACCGCCATTCGGCCGGCTTGATCAGGGATGCGCTGGCCACCCGGACCGAATGCAGGGCGCCCTCAATCTCCCGCCTCCAGAAATCGAGAAAACGGGCCAGTTCGGGGAAGGCCGGTGCCAAATCATGCTTTTGCCAGATGAAGCTTTGCAGCACCGCAGGATGATCCGGCAG
>CANHTE010000013.1 GCA_947462945.1 Acetobacteraceae bacterium | reverse complement strand
CTTCCCAATTGCCGGTATGCAGGCACAAGCCCAGCACGCCGCCGCGCTGGCAGATGGCGCGCGTGCGTTCGGGATGGGGCAGGTCAATCCGGCCGGCGGCCATGAAGCGGCCCACACTGGCTGTCTCACCCACATAGCGGCCGATATTGTCCAGGAACATCGCCACCCAGGCTTCGGTCTGCGCTGCGCTGGCCCAGGGCCGGTGGCGGCGCAGATTGGCCCGGGCGCGCTCCACCACCCAGGGGCGTTCGCGCCGCAGATAGGCAACCATGCCCGGTGCGCTGAGGCGGGGCGCCAGATCGATCGGCAGGCGGCGGAAGAGCTGGTATTGCAGAATTTCCCAGGCATCGAGCAGCCTGTTGCGCAGCGTGGGTGCGCGCCGGTCCGGCAGGGCGGGAGTTTCACTCACGCGCGGGCTTCCAGCCGGGCCAGGATGGCGTGCCGCGGGCGCAGTGAAAGCCGGCAAACCGGCTCTGCCCGAAAGCCGGGGATGAGCCGCAGCCGAAAGGCGCGCGCGACCATGGCCAGGCCGAGAACCGCCTCGGTCATGCCGAAATTCAACCCGGCGCAGATGCGCGGCCCGGCCGAGAAGGGAATGTAGCTGTAGGGAATTGGCGCGGACCCGGTGAGGAAGCGCTCGGGCCGGAAATGCATCGGTTGCTCCCAGAGATCGGGCGAGCGGTGCAGGATCCAGGGAACCACCAGGACCAGCGCGTTCTTTTCCACGGCGATCTCCCCCACCTGCGTGGCCGCCCGCGCCTGGCGCGGAAGCAGGGGAACGGGCGGGTAAAGGCGCAGGGTTTCCTCGATGATGGCGCGAGCATAGGGAAGGCCGGGCAGGTCCTCGGCGCTTGGTTCGCGGCGGCCCAGCACCTGGTCCAGTTCGGCGTGGAGGCGGGCCTCGGCCCAGGGTGCCTTGGCCAACAGGTAAAGCGCCCAGGTGAGGGCGGCCGCCGTGGTCTCGTGCCCCGCCATGAAGATGGTCGCTGCCTCGTTGCGCAGGGCCTGCATATCGAGGCCCAGCTCCGGGCTGCGCTGCATGCGGCGCATCAGCAGATCCAACATGGAGCCATGTTCGCCGCGCCCGGCGACGTGTTCGGTGATCACATGCTCCACCACGCCATGCACCTC
This sequence comes from Acetobacteraceae bacterium, assembly GCA_947462945.1. GTDB lineage: Bacteria > Pseudomonadota > Alphaproteobacteria > Acetobacterales > Acetobacteraceae > Roseococcus. Next base: position 9,306 of record CANHTE010000013.1, on the reverse strand, counting down.
GGCGATGGCGGGCCGCAGGGCACCCCCGCGCCCGACCGGCCAGCCCTCAGCCGCGCCCAGGAAGAAGGGCAGGTTGAAACTGTCAATGCGCGCCTGATAGCGGCCAAACCCCCGCACGATGCCCGACAAGGCCTCATGTCCCAGCCGCGTGCCGAAGATGGAACGGGCGATGATCTGCGCGGTCAGCTCCGCCATGGCGGGCAGCAGGCTGATCTCTGCGCCATCCCGCCAGCCGGCCAGCACTTCGGCCACGGCGCGGGTCATCATCGGTGCGTAGAAGGGCACTTGGTTCTTATGGGCGATATCGGCCACCAGGGGGCGGCGCTGGCGCCAGGTCTCGCCATCCGAGATGAACAACCCGTCCCCCAGCAAGGGCGAGAGGGCGCGCCGCATCATCGCGCCCTTGCGCTCGAAACACTCGGCCTGGGTGACGAAGACGGTCTTGATCGAAGCCGGATCATTGAAGACGCAGACCTGGCGGCGCAGCAGCCGATAGGCGAAATCCCGCGCGCCAAAGCTCTCGGCGGTCCAGGGGGTCAGGAGGCTGCGGCGGGCCATCAGCGCGAGGCGGAGCCCGCCCGGAGCCGTGGCCAATGGCTGCGGATGGGCGGGGATCAGCCAGTCCGAGCCGGCTTCCTCCACGATGTCGGGCTGGAGGGAGAAGGGATTCACGGCAGGCGGGAATCCTCGGGGTGGCGAAGCAGGAGGCGCCTTTGCAGCGCCTCCAGATAACGCGCGAAGGGGTTGCCCAACAGCAGCAGCAGGCTGGCGCCCAGGCCCGGGGCCACCCGGCGCCGCCCGCGATCCGCCGCGCGCAGGATGCTGGCGGCGACCCGTTCCGGGCTGAGCGGCCGCTGGCCCGCACTGAAGCGGGCGGTGAAGGCGGGGCGGCGGGCCCGCTCCTCCGCCAGTTGCGGTGTATCCGTATCGGGCGGGAAGGCGGTGAGCACCCGCACCCCATGCGCGCCCAGTTCGAGGGAGAGGATGTCGCCCAGGCCGCGCAACGCCCATTTGGAGGGGGCATAGGCGCCATACCCCGCGAAACCGCCCAGGGCCGCGGCCGAGGAAATGAGGATCACCTGCCCTCGCCTCGCGCGGGCCATGCTGGGGGCCAGCGCATGCAGCACATGCAGCGTGCCGCAATAATTCGTGTGCCACTGGGCCGCATGCTCGGCCAAGGGCTGCTCCAGGAAAGCACCGGGCCAGGCCATCCCGGCCGAGGTGATGACGTAGTGCGGCGCCCCGTGCCGGGCCAGCAGGGCCGCCATGCTGGCCTGGACCGTCCCCGCATCGCCCACATCCAGGGCCAGCCCCTCCGGCGGGATGGGCCCGAGCGGCCTGAGCCGTGCCAACGCCCGTGAAAGGCGCCCGGGATCGCGGCCCAGGATGACCACCTGGCAGCTGCGCGCCTGCAACGCCTGGGCCAAGGCCAGGCCAATGCCGCTGGAACCCCCGCTGATGATGGCCAAGGCGGTTTTGCCCCCGGGCGTCATACGCGCCATGCCACGGGCCTCAGGCCGGAGCACTGCCGGAGCATTCCGGCCGAAGGCGAGGCCGGCCGGTCTGAGGGGTGCTGGAAATCGGCGCGCATCAGGCGTATCCCCGACCGATTGCATGCTGAAGTCAATAGTGCGAAAGCAATTAAAGGGACCTGAAGGCGTCAGGGCCACCCATCTTCATGCCATCTCAATTAAGTCGGTTCACCCTTGTTTTCTTCATTCGCCGGGAAATGGCCCCGGTGACCAGAGCCACCCACTGCCACACAACCCCTACGGGAAAACCACTTGCTGCTCTCGCTTCCAACCCCGCTCGAAATCCTTGGACTGAGCCTCCGCCTGCCTGGCGCGGATGATCTGGATGCGTTGTGGTCCCTCCTCGAAGCGGGGGGTTCCTCGGTGCAGGACATCTCGCCGCCGGATCGTTGGCGCGCGGAACGCTTCCTCAGCCGGGACGCCAAGGCACCCGGCACGACCTACAGCTTCGCCGGCGGATATCTGCGTGACGGGCTGAGCTTCGACGCCGCCGCCTTTGGCATGTCCCGCCGCGAGGCGGATCAGATGGACCCGCAGCAACGCATTTTGCTGGAGGTCACCTGGGGGGCGCTGGAGGATGCCGGCATCGCGCCCTCACGCCTCGCGGGGCGGCAGGTGGGGGTTTATATCGGCGCTTCGGCGACGGATTACGCCGATGTGCCCCTGCTGGACCTGGCTTCGATTGATACGCATTTCATGACAGGCAACAGCCTGGCCATGGTGTCCAACCGGATCTCCTATGCGTTTGACCTCAAGGGCCCGAGCCTGACGATTGATACCGCCTGCTCCTCCTCGGTCGTGGCCCTGGCCCAGGCGGCGGCGGCGCTTCAGGAAGGCCGGATCGAATACGCCATTGTGGGCGGGGTGAACATGCTCTCCTCGCCCGCGCCCTTCATCGGTTTCTCGCGCGCTGGCATGCTCTCGCCCACGGGGCGCTGCCGGCCCTTTTCGGCGGCGGGTGATGGCTATGTGCGGGCGGAGGGCGCGGTGGTCATCCTGCTCGCGCGGGCCGATGCGGCGCTGGCTCTCGGCGGCACCCGCTCGCGGGCGCGGCTGCACGCCATCGGGATGAATTCCGATGGCCGGACCAACGGGATTGCCCTGCCCTCATTGACGGGTCAGCGGGATTTGCTCGAAGGCCTGTATCGCACCGCCGGGATTTCCCCCGAGGCGCTCTCCTTTGTCGAGGCGCATGGCACCGGCACCCGCGTGGGGGACCCGATCGAGGCCCGTGCCATCGGGGAAGCGCTGGGCCGGCATCGCAAGGCGCCGCTCCCCATCGGCTCGGTGAAGTCCAATGTCGGGCATCTGGAATCGGCCTCCGGCATGGCGGGCCTGGCCAAGCTGGTCCTGGCGCTGGAGCGGCGAGCCTATCCTGCCACGCTTTATCTGGAGGAGTTGAACCCCGATATTGACGTGGTGGGGCTGAAGCTGGCCCCGGCCGCCCAGGCGGTGCGCCTGCCGGGCCAGGGGGAATTGCTGGCGGGGCTGTGCAATTACGGCTTTGGCGGCACCAATGCCCACGCCATCCTGGGCAGCGCGCGCGTTTCCCCAGCCCCGGCCGAAGCGCCGGCCTCGCCACGTTTTCTGGTGATTTCGGCCCATAGCAAGGTGGCCTTGCGCGCGCTGGTCGCTGCCCATGTGCAGCCGGTTTCGCAGCACGGCGCGGCCGTGGTGGCCCGGGAGATATGCCTGACGCGTGATGCCTTGCCCCATCGCCTCGTGCTGGACCTGACCCTGCAACCGGACCCTGCCCTGATCTTGAGTGACCTGGCCGTCCAGGACCTGGCCGGGTCCGAGCCGATGGCCCCGCGCCCCGGCGTCGCGCTGGCCGAAGCGGTGGCCCGGCCGGCGCGCATCGCCTTTGTCTTTTCGGGCAATGGCAGCCAGTGGCCCGGGATGGGCCGCGCCGCCTATCAGGCCAATGCCCGCTTCCGCGCGCGTTTTGACGAGATCGCGGCGCTGATCCGTGCGGCCGGCGGCACATGCCCGCTGGAGACCATGCTGGCGCCCGATGTGGCCATGCGGCTCTCCGCCACCAGCGCTGTCCAGCCGCTGCTGCTGACCATCCAGCTGGCGCTCTGCGCCGCGCTCGAAAGCGAAGGGCTGCGGCCTGGCATCGTGCTGGGCCATTCGGTCGGTGAAGTGGCTGCCGCCGCTGCCGCCGGCGGGCTGACGCTGAATGAGGCGGTGCGGGTGATCGTCCAGCGCAGCGCGCATCAGGAATCGGTTCGCGGCCTGGGCGGCATGGCGGTGCTGGCCTGTGATGCCGCGCGCGCGGCGGAGCTGGTCGCCCATGCCGAAGGTGCCGTGGAAATCGCGGCGCAGAATGCATCCAACTCCACCACCATCTCCGGCACCACCGAGGGCCTGGCCGAGGTGTTGCGCCGTGCGCGCCGTGCCAGGGTGGCCAGCATCACGCTGGATATCGCCTATCCTTTCCACAGCCATGCGCTCGATCCGGAGCGCGAGGGCACCATCGCGGCGCTGGCCGGCCTGCGGCCCCAGGCCACGCGCATTCCCCTGATATCCTCGGTCACCGGGGCGCCGCTCGGCGGGGAGGCGCTGGATGGGGCCTATTGGTGGTCCAATATCCGCGCGCCCATCCTGTTTCAGGCGGCGGCCGAAGCGGCACTCCGTGAGGCGGAGCTGTTCATCGAAATCGGACCGCGCCCCATCCTGGGCACGATTGTGGCCGACATCGCCCGCAATGCCGGCGCCCGGGCGGCGGTGTTGGCAAGCCTGACCCAGGCGACACGGCCCGATGATGCTGATCCCGTGGCGCGCATCCTGCTGGAAGCGACAGCCCGTGGCGCCCAGCTGGAGACGGCGCCGGGCTTGCCCTCCCGCAGGCGGCTGCTGCCGCAGATGCAGTGGGACCGGCAGCGCCACCAGATCCAGCAAACCGCCGAGGCCTATGGCATCTATGGCCCATCCTTTGGTGGCGCGCCCCTGCACCCGCTGATCGGCGCAAGGCTGGCTGCCGGCGCGGCCGAATGGCGGCACATCCTCAGCCTCGAAACGCATCCGCTTCTGGGGGGGCACAGGGTGGATGGCGCGGCGATCCTGCCCGCCACCGCTTATATGGAAATGATCGTGGCTGTCGGGCGCGAGGTGCATGGCACCGCGCGGCTGCGCATCCTGGACCTGGATATCCTTCGCCCGATGAACTTCGAGCCCGCGGCGGGCCGTGAGGTCAGCCTCCTGTGGCACGAGGCCGACCGCCAGGTGGAAATCCGCTCCCGCCCAAGGCTGGAGCCCGCATCCAGCTTCGTGCTGAACGCCAGGGCCATGGTCCTGCCGGAGGTGGCGGCCACGCCCGCAGCCCCCGCGCTTCCGGCCGGGGGCACGCTGCATGACGAAGCGGCGATCTATGCCGGGACCGAGCGCTGCCGGATGGGTTATGGCGGTGCGTTCCGCGCGGCGCGTTCGGCGCGCATCTGCGGTGACGTGACCATCACGGAACTGGCCCCCCAGCCGGCTGATCTGGGCTTTTTCAACGACGTGCAGGTGCTGGACCCGCCAAATTATGACGCGTGTTTCCACGCGAATTTCCTGGGCATCAGCCAGCAGCCGGGGCAGGTGGTGGGCGAATTGCCCGTGCGGATCGAGCGGCTTTCGATCTTCCGCTCCGGCACGGCCGTGCATCGCGCGGTGACGCGCCTGGTGCGGCAGGCGCCGGATGCGCGGGTTTTTGACATCCTGCTTTTATCGGCGACGGGCGAGGTCGTTGCCGAGGGCCGGGGCGTGGTCATGCGGCGCCTCATCCTCGCCGTCTGGCAGGAGGCGGACCGGATCGTGCAGACCCACCTGATCCCGTGGGAGAGCGGCGCCCGAGACCTCACGGCCGAGCTTGCCGAGGCCCTGTCCTACCCGGTGATGGAACCGGCGGAGGCCGAGCCCCTGCGCCGGGCGCTGATCGGCCTCGGGATGGATATCGCAGGCCATGTGGTTCATCGCCTGGATGGCAGCCAGGTTGCGCCCGACGCCAAAGTGGTCTGGCACGCGCTGGTGGATGCGCTGCGTGACGCCGGGCGGAAGGCCGAACCGGAGGAGCCCTTCCTCCTGACCGCGCCGCCGGGCGATGCCACCGAACGGCTGCTCGGCTTCGCGCGGCAATATCCCGGGGCCAGCGCCGACCTCCGGCTTGCGCTTCATGCGCTGGAGGCCCTGCCGCCGCTGCTGCTCGGTGAGGATGAGGTGCCGCCGCCGCCCGAATTGCTGGATGCGCTGATGACCAGCTCGGTCTTCACCGCGCCCAGCCATGATGCGCTGCTGGCCATCCTGGACCGCCTGATCCGTCCGGATGCGGCGCAGCGGCTGCGCATCATCCTGCTGGAGCCGGGGCTGGGGGGGCTTCTGGCCCGGTTGCTGCCAAGGCTGCGCAGGGCCGAGATCTCGCTCACCATCCTCGCCGGGAATGTGGCGGCGGCGGAACGGCTTCTCGCCCGGCTGGGCGCGGCGCGGATGGTGCGCGTGCTGGGGCCTGACGCGCCGCTGGATGGGGCCGTGTTCGACCTGGCCATTTGTGCCGCCATCACGCCGCTGGATGGGGGCGAGCCGAGCCCGCTGGAAATGCTCCTCAGCCTCGGGGCTCAGGCGCCGCTGCTGCTGGCCGCCATCCCCAGGCATGATCCGGCGATTGACGTGCTGCATGCGGCGATGCCCGGCTGGTTCAGATTTTCCGCCATGCCTGAGCTTCCGGTGGGCGCCTGGCCCTACCCATCCGAGGCGGATGAAGCGCTTGCCTCCCATGGGTTCACCACCTTGCATACGCTTCCTCTCGGGGCATCAGGTGGCTGGGTGGTCAGCGCCGCACCGCCGCGCCGGGCGCTGGAGGTGGCGCTGCCGCGCATCCCCATCTGCGTGGCATGGGGCGAGGCAGGCGACCTCAGCGACGCAAGTGAGGCAAGGGAGGCAAGCGAGGCAAGTGAGGGGGGGGCCGTCCCCGATATGCGGCTTCCCTTCGAATGGCCCGGCTTTGACCTGCGGGGCGCCCACAGCGCATCCGGCGTGGCCGAGCTGGCGTCCCAGGCAGTCCTCCCCCAGGGTTTTGCCGTCGTGCTTGAAATGGCCCCCTTGCTTGACATGGTCCCGTCGCCTGATGAGGTGGCGGGGCTGTCCGCACGCATGCTCCGCCTGCGGGACCTTGCCCTGGCGCTGGCGGAGGGAGACGCGCCCTGCCGGCTTTACGTCGTGGTCTTCGAGGAGACCGGGGCCACGGGCCATGCCATGGCGGCCTATCTGCGCTGCCTGATGAATGAATTCCCGGCACTGGATGTCTGCCTGTTGAGTCTCGCCGCCGGGGCGTCCGGCCCCATGCTGGAGGCGGCGCTGCGGCGCCATCTGGCCGAGCCCGTGCTGGAACGCGAATTGCGCATCACGCCAAGGGGCGTGGAAGTGCCCCGCGCGGCGCGGCTGGCCCCGCCCGCCAACCGTGCCCTTGGCCCGCAAGAGCGCAGCGTGCTGCGCATCGGCCCGCGCGGGCTGGAGGACATGGCCTGGATGATCAGCCCCCGCTGCATCGCCGGCCCAGGTGAGGTGGAGGTTGCGGTCACGGCCACCGGGCTGAATTTCCGGGACGTCATGCTCAGCCTGGGCGTGCTGGATTCCGAAATCCTGGGCGAGGGGCTGACCGGTGCCGCGCTCGGCTTTGAATTCGCCGGCCAGGTCGTGTCCTCGGGGTCGGAGGGGTTCCGGCCCGGTGATGCGGTGATGGGTTTTGCCGGTGGTGCCTTCGCCTCGCATCTGACGCTGCCCCAGGGGCAGTTGTTCCATCTGGGAGAGGCCATCCCGGCCGAGGCAGGTGCGAGCATCCCGGTGGCCTTCATGACGGCGTGGTATGCGCTGATCGAGCGGGCGGGGCTCAAACCCGGTGAGACGGTGCTGATCGAGGGTGCGGCCGGGGCGGTGGGTCTGGCGGCGTTGCAGATTGCCCGGGCGCATGGCGCCGTGATCGTTGCGGCGGCGGGCACGGCGGAGAAACGCGCCTTGCTGCGCCGGATGGGCGCTGATCTCGTGGTGGATTCCCGCGCGCCGGATCTGGAGGACGTCATCCGCGCCGCGATGGGGGGCGTGGACATCGTGCTGAATTCCGTGGCGGGGGACGCCATGCGCGCCGCCGTGCGGCTGTTGCGGCCCTTCGGGCGGTTCGTCGAGCTGGGCAAGCGGGATTTCATGGAGAATACCCGGCTGGGCCTGCGCCCGTTCCTGCGCAACATCAGCTATATCGGCGCGGATATTGACCAGCTCCTGGCGCATGATCCGGCCCTGGTGCGGCGCATGCTGGGCGCGTTGATGACCCTGTTCGAGGCCGGGCGGCTGGCCCCCATGCCCTATCTGGTGATGCCCGGGGAGCGGGCGGCGGATGCCTTCCGCCTGATGCAGAGCTCGGGCCATCTCGGCAAGATCCTGGTGCGGCCCAGCCTGCGCGGGCAACCGGCAAGCGGGGCACTGCCCGGCTTCGTGCCGGCGCCGGGCGTGCATGTCGTGCTGGGCGGCACGGCGGGCTTCGGGCTGGAAACCGCGTTGTGGCTGGCGGCGCAGGGTGCGCGCTGCGTCATCCTCGCTTCGCGCCGGGGCGTGGTTGCGCCCGAGCATGCGGGGCGGCTGGAGCGGCTGCGTGCCGGCGGCTGCGAGCTTGTGGTGGAAGCCCTGGACGTGACCGATGCCGCCGCTGTCGCGGCGGGTTTTGCCCGCTGGCGTGCGCAGCTTGGCCCCATCGCGGGTGTCATCCACTGCGCGATGGTGCTGGAGGATGGCATGATCCCGGGCTTGACGCAGGGCAGCATCAGCCGCGTGCTGGAGCCCAAGATCCGTGGGATGCGGGCGATCGAGGCCGCCATCGCGCAGGATCAGCCGCAATATGTCGTGGCTTATTCCTCGGCCACGACCTTCGTGGGCAGCCCGGGCCAATCGGCTTATGTCGTGGGCAATGCCTTCCTGGAGGGCGCCGTCCTGGCGCTGCGGGAGCGGGGCATTCCTGCGCTGGCGGTGGGCTGGGGGGCGATTTCCGACGCGGGCGTGCTGGCCCGCACCCGTGGCCTGGCGGAGCGCCTGCGGATGGCGACCGGCGTTTCCGGCGTGACGGCGGCCGAGGCGCTGCAACATCTGGGGGGATTGCTGGCCGCGCCCATGGCTGCACCGGCGGTCAGCGCCTATTCGGTCATTCGCTGGTCACCGGCGGTGAACAAGCTCGCGGTGCTGCGCTCGCCGTATTTCGCGGGCATTTTTGCGGAAGCAGGGCAAAAGCCAGGGCAAGCCGATGAAGCCGCCCTCGACCTCTCAGCCTTGCCGCCCGAGGCCGCGGCCGAAGCCGTGCTCACCTTGCTGCGCGATGAAGTGGCCCGGATTCTTCGACTGCCGAGCGAGGCGGTGGAAACGGACCGTTCCCTGATGGATATGGGCCTGGATTCGCTCATGGCCCTGGAATTGCGGCTTGGGGTCGAGAAACAGACCGGGCTGGAAATGCCGATGACGATGATCGGCGGCAGCCGGTCCGTGCGCGATCTGGCGGCGCGCCTGATCGCTGGATTGGGCGCGCCGGCGTCTCACTAACGACCCATGACCAAAAAAATCGGCCTCATGCGAGATTAACGTATCATTATTCAAATAAAACTTGCAAATCCTGTAACTGTCTTTACATGATTTGGCATCATACTCTATGGCACGCAACGCGACAAGTTGGGCAGAACCTGCTGGATGCGCAGAACGCAGCCGGGGGGCAAAACAGGTTTGGTCAGCACAAGGCAAGACGCCTTCCTTGGTGGGTCGG
>CANHTE010000012.1 GCA_947462945.1 Acetobacteraceae bacterium | reverse complement strand
GCCGGTTTCGCTGATCGGCACCTTCGCGGTGCTCTTTGCGCTCGGCTATTCGGCCAATACCATCTCCCTGCTCGCCATGGTTCTGGCCATCGGCATCGTGGTGGATGATGCCATCGTCGTCGTCGAAAATGTCGAACGCGTGATGGAGGAGGAGCCGGATTTGACGCCGGCCGAGGCCACCAACAAGGCGATGGGCGAAATCACGGCCCCCATCATCGCCATCACGCTGGTGCTGCTTTCGGTCTTCGTGCCGATCGGCCTGATCTCCGGCGTCTCTGGCGTTTTGTTCAAGCAATTCGCGGTGACGATCAGCGTCGCCATGATCATTTCGGCGATCAATGCGCTGACGCTTTCACCAGCCTTATGCGCCATCGTGCTGCGGCATGAGGGACCGAAGCGCGGGCCGATCAAATATGTGCTGCGCGCGATCGACAAGGTGCGGGATGGCTATGCCTGGATCGTGGGGCGGCTCGTGCGGGTGGCTTTCCTGTCGCTGATCCTCACCGGCGTTTTTGCCTACGGAATCTTCGCGCTGGGCAGCCGCACGCCGCAGGGCTTTCTGCCGCAGGAGGATCAGGGCGCCTTCTTCGTGCAGATCCAGCTGCCGCAAGGCTCATCTGTTGCGCGCACGCGTGAGGCGGCGATCCAGGTGGAGGATTTCCTCCGGCAAAACCCGGCCATCGAGAATATCCTCGCCATCATCGGCTTCTCCTTCATTGATGGCGGGGCGCAATCCAACTCGGCCTTCCTGGTGGCGCGGATGAAGCCCTTCGAGGACCGCAAGACGGTGGAGGCCAGCGTCTTCACCGGTATTCGCTCCATCTTTGGCTTCGCGGCCGGCTTCCGGGTGGCCAATGTCTTCGCCTTCAACGTGCCGCCCATCCTGGGCCTCGGCACGGGTGGTGGCTTCGAATATCAGCTGCAGGATTTCGAGGGGCGGGACCCGGTGCAGCTGGGCGGCGCCATGATGGGCATGATGGTGGCGGCCAACCAGGATCCGCGGCTTGCCGGCGTGTTTTCCACCTTTTCGCCCACCACACCTTCGCTCTATCTCGATGTGGACCGGGACAAGGCGCAGGCGCTGGGTGTGCGCATCAGCGACATCTTCACCACCCTCCAGGCCTCGCTGGGCGGCTTCTACGTGAACGACTTCAACCTGTTCGGCCGGACCTGGCAGGTGAATATCCAGGCCGTCGCCACGGATCGCGACGACATTCCCGATATCTGGCGCCTGCAAATCCGCAATTCGCGGGGGCAGATGGTGCCCTTGCGCGCCTTCGCCGATGTGCGGGTCATCCTCGGCCCGCAAACCATTCAGCGCTACAACAACACCCGCAGCCTGACGCTGAATGGCCAGGGGCGGCCCGGCGTTTCCTCGGGCGATGCGATGATGGCGATGGAGCAGATTTCAGCCCAGGTGCTGCCCTCCGGCTATAGTTTCGACTGGACCGGCACCGCCTATCAGGAAAAGCAGGCGGCGGGGCAGACGGGCGCGCTGATCGCCCTTGCGCTGCTCTTTGCCTATCTGTTCCTGGTGGCCTTGTATGAGAGCTGGACGATCCCCGTGCCCGTGCTGCTCTCGGTTGCGGTGGGGGGGCTGGGCTCCTTTGCGGCGCTGGTGATCGCGGGGCTGCCGCTCAATGTCTATGCGCAGATCGGGCTTGTGGTGCTGATCGCGCTGGCGGCCAAGAACGGCATCCTCATCATCGAATTCGCCAAGGAGCAGCGTGAGAAGGGCTTGCCCATCCGCGAGGCGGCCGTCCTGGGCTCCAAGATGCGTTTCCGCGCGGTCATGATGACGAGCTTTGCCTTCATCCTGGGCCTGGTGCCCCTGGTGACGGCGACGGGGGCGGCGGCCCTGTCCCGCCAGGCAGTGGGCCTGCCCGTATTCGGCGGCATGCTGGCGGCCTCCCTGATCGGCATTTTCATGATTCCCATGCTGTATGTGACCTTTCAGTCGCTGCGCGAACGGCTGAAGCGGATGCTGGGCATGGGCAAGGCGGAGTTGGCCAAGGCGCATTGATCCGTAACCCTCCCACGCCCAAAAAACATGGCATGGCCCGGCTTGCGGTGTTAAGGAAATCGTAACGTTTTCCAGCTGGACCCCTCATGTGACGCCACCCAATGGCCATGGCTTCTCGACGCTCGATTTGCCACCGCGTGAGCAATTCGCGGCGTGGCTCGGTTGGTTTCATCCGGTTTTTGACGTGCTGCCCGGGCCAGCTTCTGAGCGGGACGGCTTTCGGGCGGAGGCGCGGATATGGCACCTGGGGCATTTGGCCCTCAGCCGGGTGAGCGCACCGCGCATTCGCGTGGTCCGAGCTGGGCAGAATCTGCGCCGTGATCCCGTAGATCACTGGAATGTGATCATCGGCCGGGGAGAGACGCGGCTCATCTGCGGCGGGCGGGCGCGGATCATTCCCGCCCATACGCCCTTCGTCATTTCCCTGGGCGAAACCCTTGAGAGCGAGCGCGACGCGGATGAGCGTTTGCAGCTCTATCTGCCTCGCGACCATTTTGGCCCGCTCGCACCCATTCTCGACCGTGCCCGCGGCCTGCCGCTGGCCGCCCCCCAGGGAAAATTGCTGGCCGATTATCTGAAGTTGCTGGCGCGCTCCATCCCCAAGCTGGCGCCTGATGAGTTGTCGCGCCTGCAACCGGCCATCCAGGCCATGCTGCAAGCCTGCCTGGACCCGGCCGACCCTTGCCCCGAAGCGGCCCAGGCCCAGACGGACCTGACCCGGATGGAGCAAATCCGCATGGCCATCCGCCGCCACATGCACCGGGCGACGTTGAATGCCGCTGCCCTGTGCCGGGAGGTCGGCATGTCGCGCAGCCAGTTGTATCGCCTGCTGGAAGGCGAGGGCGGGGTGGTGCGCTATATCCAGCGCCTGCGGCTGCTGGCGGCCCATGGCGCGCTGTGCGACGGGGCGGATGCGCGCTCCATCGCGGCCATTGCGGAGGCGACGGGCTTCTACGACCCCTCGGCCTTCAGCCGGGCCTTCCGGCGCGAATTCGGCAGCACACCCTCGGATTTGCGCCTGGCTGCCCGCGCCGGCTGCGCCCCCGGCACGGGTCTGACGGCCGTGATGCAGGCAGAAGCCGCGACCTTGAGCGGCTATCTGCGCGCCCGGTAGGCAAGAGGTCCCTTGCCCTCAGCCTTCAGACATTGAACCGAAACAGCATCACATCGCCATCGCGCACGATGTAGGTCTTGCCCTCGACGTTCATCTTGCCCGCTTCCTTGGCCCCTTTTTCACCGCTGAGGGCGATGTAGTCGTCATAGCCAATGGTCTCGGCCGCGATGAAGCCGCGCTCGAAATCGCCATGGATCACGCCGGCGGCCTGCGGGGCCGTCATGCCGCGGATGATGGTCCAGGCCCGAGTTTCCTTGGGGCCCACGGTGAAATAGGTGATCAGGCCCAGCAGGTCATGGCCGGCGCGGATCACACGGTCCAGCCCGCTATCGGCCAGGCCCAGCGTCTCCAGGAACTCGCCGCGATCGGCCTCGGCCATCTGCGCGATCTCGGCCTCGATGGCGGCGGAGACGACGACGGCGCTGGCCTTGTGGGCGGCCGCGAATTCCATCACGCGCTGGCTATGGGCGTTGCCGCTGGCGGCGGCGGCCTCATCCACATTGCAGACATAGAGAACGGGCTTGGTGGTCATGAGGCCGAGGCGCTTGGCGGCCTCCTCCTCGCCCTTGGGGATGGCGGTGCGGGCGGCGCGGCCGGCCTGCAGTGCCGGCAGCAGCGCCTCCACCAGCGCGAGTTGGGCGGCCGCTTCCTTGTCATTGCCGCGCGCCTTCTTCTGGAGGGCGGGGAGGCGCTTTTCCAGGCTGTCGAGGTCCGCCAGCATGAGTTCGGTCTCGATGGTCTCCATGTCGCGCAGCGGGTCCACGCTGCCATCCACATGGGTCACATCGCCATCCTCGAAGCAGCGCAGGACGTGCACGATGGCGTCCACCTCCCGGATGTTCCCCAGGAACTGGTTGCCCAGCCCTTCGCCCTTGGAGGCGCCGCGCACCAGGCCCGCGATATCCACGAATTCCAGGCTGGTCGGGATGGTCTTCTGGCTCTTGCCGATGGCGCTGAGCTTCTCCAGCCGCGGATCAGGCACCGCCACGCGGCCGATATTGGGCTCGATGGTGCAGAAGGGGTAGTTCGCGGCCTGGGCGGCCACGGTTTGCGTCAGCGCATTGAACAGGGTGGATTTGCCGACATTGGGCAGACCCACGATTCCACAATTGAAGCCCATGTCGTCGATTCCGTCTGAATATTGGGGGTCAGCCCAGGATATTGGCCAGTTCCTGCACGCGGATCGAAGCTGCGATGCGGGCGGAAGCATCATCCGTGGGCAAGGAGAGGGCGGCGGCGCGCAGCATCGGGACCAGCACGCCCGGGGCAAGGCCGGCGCGTTTGGTGGCGTTGGCCAGGGCGGTGGCGAGAGCCTGCGCCGTGCCGCCGGGGGCCAGGAGGTCGGCCGCTTCCAGCAGCAGCGCGGCACGGCTGGCGGCCTCGGCGGCGGCGAAGCCCACGGCCTTGGCGCGGCGGATATCCGTGATCGGGCCAGGATCGCCGCCGGCCGGCAGGCAGGCGCGCAGATGGGCCGCCGCCTGGGCTTCGGTTGCGGCGAATTGGCGCAGCGCCTGGGCGATGGCGGCTGCGGCGTTCAGCAAATCCTCGGGGCCGGGGCCGCCGTAGAAATCTTCCGCGCCCATGGTTTCCATCAGCCGCTCTCCTGGGTCAGCAATGCCACCCGCGTCATGAATTCGGCCGCCTTGCCCTCGGCCAGCAAGGGCGCGGCATCGGCCATGGCATCGAGCAGCGGGGGAACCCACAGCTCATCCTTTGCAAAATTCCCCAGCACATAACCGCTCACGCGGTCCTTGTGGCCGGGATGGCCGATGCCAAGCCGCACCCGCCCGAAATCGGCCGTGCCGAGCGCACGCTGCATGTCGCGCAGGCCATTATGCCCGGCTGTGCCGCCGCCCTGCTTCACCCGCAGCTTGCCAGGGGCGAGGTCAAGCTCGTCATGCCAGGCGGTGATGGCGGCGGGCGCAATCTTGTGGAAGGCGCTGGCGGGCTTCACCGCCTCGCCGCTGAGATTCATGTAGGTCTGCGGCTTGAGGAGAAGGATTTTCTGGCCGCCGAGGCTGCCCTCCGCCAGTTCGCCCTTGAATTTGGACCGCCACGGGCCGAACCCGTGGCGGCGTTGAATGGCGTCAAGCGCCATGAAGCCGATATTGTGACGCTGCTTGGCGTGTTCCGGGCCAGGATTGCCCAGGCCCACCCAAAGCAGCATGGCTCAGATCCGATCCGTTTCGGGCCGCTTCGCCCGAAACGGTGAATCGGCTCTGGTAAGTGTCCGATCCGTTTCGGGCTTCTTCGCCCGAAACGGTGAATCGGCTCGGCACACCAAAGTCTCTTACTTCTTCTTGGCGGGCGCCTTGGCGGGACCGCCCGAGGGGGCGGCAGCCTTGCCGGGGGGCAGCTTCTGCTTGGTCGCCTGCACTTCAGCCGGGGCTGCGGCCACCACATCCTCGACCACGGTGGGTGCCGCCACCGTCGCCACCACGAAATCGCGGCCGACGATCACCGGCTTGGCGCCAAAGGCGTCCTTCACGGCGGACCAGCGCAGGCTGTCGCCGATCTTGGCTTCGGCCAGGTCAATCTCGAAGCGCTCAGGCACCGTGTCCACATCGGCCATCACCTCGATATCGCGACGAACGACGTTGAGCACGCCACCCGTCTTGATGCCGGGGCAGGTGTCTTCGTTCAGGAACGCAACGGGCACCTTCACGCGGATGCGCGCGCCAGGTGCCAGGCGCTGAAAATCAATGTGCAGCGGACGATCCGTCACCGGGTCGAACTGAACATCGCGCATCAGCGCGCGTTCGGTGGGGCCATCCTTGACCGCCACTTCGTACAAATGCGACTGCCAGCCGCCCTTGTGCATTTCCTTCATGATGTCGCGGGGATCGAAAGCGACCAGCGTCGCCTCCTGCTTCGCCCCATAGACAACGCCGGGGACAAGCCCCTCTCGCCGGGTCGCGCGCGCCGCCCCCTTACCGGCACGCCCGCGCGCCGCGGCTTCGATCCTGATGGTTTGGACCATGCCAACTGCTCCTCAACGGGTGTGAATCAACGCCGTGCGATGGGCGCACGACGAGAGGCGGCCTCCAGGGGTGCCACCGTGCGAGGGGGTTTAGGGGAATGGCGCCGGGATGGGAAGGGGGCGGGCCGCAAGGCGGCCCCTACGGTGGAGTTGCGCGGCCATGTGCAACGCCTAACGCTGCAAGGCCTGCCGCAACGGCGCCTCGATGGCGGCCGAGAGCATGGCATAGCCCACCTGTGTCAGATGCAGCCGGTCCCACGCGATCCATTCATGCAACTGGCCCTGGCCATCCAGCATCGTCGAACCAGGCTCATGGTAAAGCACGCTGCGTTGATCGGCGCAGGCCGCGATCATCTGGTTCAGCCGCGCAATGGGCTGGCGCGCCGGGTCCTGCGGGCCGGCGCCGCGTGGCAGGACGCCCAGCAGCAGGATGCGCGCGCTCGGCGACAGGCGCTGCAGCCGCTCAATGATCCTGCCAATGCCGATGGCCACATCCTCAGGCCTTTGGCCCTGGCCGATGTTGTTGGTGCCGACCATCAGGATGATGGCCGCAGGCTGCAGGCCGGCCGGCCAATGGCCATGATCGAGCCGCCATAACAGGCTTTGCGTGGCATCGCCTGAAATGCCGAGGTTGAGCCCGCCACGGTGCTGGTAAAACAGCCTGAATACATCGCCATGCCAGCCCTGGGTGATGGAGTCGCCCAGGAACACAATGCGGGCTGCGCCCAACGAAGCGACGCCCGCCTGATTAATGCGCAACCGCGCCGTCAGTGCCTCCACCTGGCTCTGCCATTCCGGCCAGTCGTGCATGGCGGGCACAGCCTCCCTGGGGAGGGGGCGGCCGGGTGGCGTGGTGGGGCAGGCTGCCCAGCCAGGCCTGGCTGCGCCCAAGAGCAAAGCCAAGCCGAGGAGGAGGCAATGCCATCTTGGCATTTTGCTCAAGCTACCAGGTTGGCGTTGCAGCGCCCGAGGGCAGGCCAACCCATTCCGGGCGGCCGGCACCCAGGCTGGAGCGCATCGGGTTGTTCACGTTGAGGGTGGGATAGGCTTGGCCGGCATGCAGGGGCAGCAAATCCTCGCGCGGGCGGTCTAGGCGCCAGCGTAGGTAGAAAAGCCCCACCGTATCCTCGTAATCGCCCACCTTTTCCCAGCGCCCCGCAATGCCCAAGCGCAGCGTGGGGGTCACCGCGTATTCCAGATTGCCGAAAATCGAGCCTGCCAGCCCGCTGCTGCGGGTTGCGGGGGAAATGGTGGGTACGCTGGAATCGCTGCTGGCGGCGGCCAGCAATTGGGTCTGCAGGGGGACATTGGTCGGGAAAAGCGGGGTGGAGCGGGTCCGGAAGCTTTGATAGCCCAAGGCACCGACCGTGCGCAGTGACCAATCGCCCCAGCGGGCGATGTATTCCGCCTGGAGCGAGGCGATGATATTCTGCTGCGGACTGAAATATCCGCCCTGACCGAATGTAAATCCGCCAAGATTTCTATCAAAACCGAAATATCTTAGGTCAACGCCCATGGTCAGTTGCTGATTTTGCTCACGCAAAATGGCGTAAAAAGTCCCAATTCCCGCCTCAATCCGATTGTTGTTCTGGACGTTATTGCCGCGATAGGTCGAGTAGCCGCCCCCGGCATAAGCCCCGGCGCGGTCACTTGCCGCATATTCGAATTGTACGCGACCACCCGTACGAATCACGCCGCCCCAATTCGCGGAGACCGCCGAATCCCGCTGCCCGGCATAGGAGAGCATGCTGTCCGTGACCGCGCGGCGCTCAAAGGTCAGCCGCATGCGCAGCTGCTCATTGATCCGCGGCACAATTTCGGCGCCACCCACGATATTGGTGCGTGGAAAGCCCAAGGGCGTTGACCCTATATCAGCCCGCAGATTGGGGCGAAGATAGGCCGCCCGCAGCGCCAAGCCTTCCACAGAACTCTGCGGTTGCCGGTAGTTATCCGGCGTGGCCAGCGCGTTTTGCCCGAACAGGCGGCCCGTCGTCGTGTTGTTGCCCATGCGCCCAGCGGTCAGCGCCACGGAATCGAGGCCGACGATTATGCGCCCACCAATGCCGCCTGGGACCGGGGTGCTCACCTCCGTCGGCACGGTCAGGTTACCCAGCCGCGACAAGCCACGATCACCGGAGCGGAAGCTGTAATAGGCGCCAGTTTGCAGCCAGGTTGCGGCCTCATCCCGGGCGAGGATCAGTTCCTGCGCGATCTGGGCGGTCAAGGGGTCATGCAGCTGGGCTGGGCCGGGGCCGTTACGGTTGGGGCGCAGGGCCTGCGCCGTGAGCGTGGCTTCGGCCAATTGGCCACTGTTGCGCAGGTGCTCAACGCGCCGGGCACCGACCGATTCCACCAGACGCAGCGCCCGCACATAGTCGCCACGGGCACGCGCCACGCGGGCCTCCGCCAGGGTCACCTGGATTTCCCCCGGGTAGAGGAAGGCGGTTTCCGTGATCAGCGCGTAGGCTTCGCGGGCGCGGTTCTGCGCGAGGGCGAGATCGACCTTGGCCAGTCTGGCCGAGAGGTTGCGCGGGTCGCGCTGCAGGACGGCATCCAGCAATTGGCGCGCTTCATCCAACCGGTTCGAAGCGACATAAAGGCGGACCAGCGCCATGTTCAGCGGCACGCTGGTCGGTGCCGCGGCCAAGGCGGGCGCGAGCACCTGATAGCCTTGCTCCGGCGCGCGGCGCAGTGCCAGTGCATCAGCCTGCTGGCTGGCGCCGATTTCCATCACGGCGGCCAGCTCGCGCCGTGTCTCGGCCGGCAGGCTGCGGTCTGACAGCAGGGGTGAGGCCAGCGCCGTCGCATCCTCCATCCGATTCGCATCCAGCAGGGCTGAGGCGAGGGTGATGCGGTCGGCAGCGCTGGTATTGGGATTGGCGGCCAGGGCGGCGCGGGCGGCGAGGCCGGCCAGCAGCGGGTCATTCAACCGCGCGAAGGCACGCACCGTGGCCGGCCCGGCCGTGAAGGAGGGGTCGCGCCGGCCGGCGCCGGCCAGCAGGGCATCGGCGGCGCCAGCGCGGCCCTCGCGCACCTGAAGCTCGATCTGGCGGACTTCGAACTCACGGCGGCTGGCGGTCAGCAGGCGGTTGGTATCGGCGTTGCGGACCCGGACGGGCACGCGTTCCAGCAGGGCGACAACGGCGCCGAAGCGCTCCTCATCCAGCGCCAGCAGGGCGGCGGCGGTGGAACCTTCGGCGCTGGTGTCCTGTTCCAGCCGGGCCTGGATCTGGCGCGGCTCCTCCGTCCCGCCCAGGGCGCGCAGCTTGCGGGCCGCATCTAGCATCACCCAGGGATTGTCGGGCGCCATGGCCATGGCCTGGCGCAGCAGCGCGACGGATTGCTCGTGGTTATTGGTCAGGGCAGCGCGTTCGCGCAGGCTGAGGGCGCGCGTGACCAGCACGTCGCGATTGGCCGGCAGGCCCATTTCGCGCTGGAAGGCCTCGGCCTCGGCGATGCGCTCCTGGCCAATCAGGGCAAGATGAATGCCCTGCATCGCGTCGCGCAGGCGCGGGCGCAGGGTGAGGGCATTGCGGAAGCGGGATTCGGCGGTCACGAAGTCGCGCCGTTGCAGCGCGATCTGCCCTAGGACCATTTCGCTGTCCAGCCGCTCCTGCCCGCGCGCATTCAAGCCGCGCCGTGCCAGGGAATCGGCACGATCCAGGTCGCCGCGCTCCAGCGCGCGCCAGGCCAGCACGCTCGGCCCTACAAATCCGCCGCCACCCCCACCCGTGGCCCAGGGGGTGAGGCTGCCCACGGCGCGGGTGAATTCCTCGGTCCGGTCCGGCGCGAGCGCAATGGCGCGGTCCAGCAGGTTGCGCGCCTCGGTCATCCGGTTCTGAATTTTCCGCAGCACGGCGATGCCCAGGATGGCCTCGGTGTCGTTCGGGTCGATCGCCAGGGCGGCGTTGAACTGCCGCTCGGCCTCCGCATTGCGACCGGCATCCACGGCTCCCCAGGCGAAGATGCGCGCGGAGGCGCCGGGCGCAATGATCGTCTCTGACGTGGCCACCTTGGCCTCGAGCTCGCGGTCGTCGGGATTGAGCGCGAGATAGGCCCGGATGCGGACCGCGGTCTCCGGATCGTCGCCGAGCCAGAGCAGGCCTTGCCGCCAGGCCAAGCGAGCCGGCTCTCGCGTGCCGCGCTGATTATAAAGCTGTTGCAGCCGATCCACGCCGTCGGAGCGGGTTTCCTCGCGGTAGGTGAGGATCTGGGCGTAGGTCAGGGCCAGCGCCGCCTCATTGGGCTGGGCCGCGACCAACTGGCTCAATTGCTGCGTGGCCTGCCGATAGCCCGACTCGGAGGAACCGGCGAGGACCTGGTAGTATTCCGAGGCCAGCGCGGTCGGGATTTGGCCATTGCGGAACAATTGCCGGTAGCGCGTCAGCGCTTCCTCGGCACGGCCGGTGCGGGCCAGTTGCCGCGCGGCCGCCAGGGCCTCCGACTCTTCGCCCGTGACGCGGAGCAATTCCTCATTGCGCGCCAGGCGCGGATCATTCGGCGAGAGGCGCCGCAGCCGGGTAAGGTAACCGCGCGCTGCGTCGGGCTGATTGCTGACCGAGGCCAGTTCGACGGCGCTCGCCAGGGCTTCCACATTATTCGGCTCGACCACCAGGAGGCGGTCGAGCGTCTGCAAAGCGCGTTCCGATTGGCCCTGCTGTTGCCAGAAGGCCGCCTGTTCGCGCAG
>CANHTE010000011.1 GCA_947462945.1 Acetobacteraceae bacterium | reverse complement strand
CTCGACATTGGTCAGCCGCGCCTCGGCCGCCGCGGCCAGGGCGGCGTGCCGGTCGGATTGCGTGGCCAGCGCCACGAAGCGGCGCCGCGGCATCAGGGCGGCGATGCGCAGCATCAGGCCGAAGCCCTTGTCCATCCGCGCATTGGCCAGCAGCACCACCTCACGCCCGGCGGGGACAGGGGCGGCGGGCAACGCCACATCATCCGGCAGGGAGGGCAGGATGGGCAGGCGGGGGCCGAATTGCGCCTCCAGCAGCCCCTGGGTGAAGGCCGAATTCGCGTAGACGACATCGGCATCGGCCAGCAGAAGCTCGGCCTCCGGGCGGCGGGCATGGTGCTGGGGCAGGTCCGGGAAATAGCCGCCCTGACCGGTGCGCGGGTGGAAAATCTCGCGCCAGAAATGCACACCGAAGATCAGCCGCACATCGAGGAAGCGCACAGCGGCGGCCACCTCGAACCCCAGCCCGGAGACGACATGCGCGAAGGCCAGCCTGCGCTCCCAGGCGAAGCGGAACAGCGCCTGTGGCGTCTCGGCGATGAAGGCATAGGGTATGCCTTCGATCTCGCCCCCTTCGCCCTGGTTTTCAGCCCTTGTGCCCAGGATGATGGGGCGATAGCCGAGCGCGCGATACAGCCGCGCCATTTGCAGCAGGAAATGCTCCACGCCGCCAAATTTCCGCACGCCGAAGCGAGAGATCAGCGCTACTTGCCGCCCCGCCGCTGGCCGTGGCGTGAGGTCCGGCAGGGCGCCCCCGGGCCGATGGGCAAGCGGATGGCGCCCGGCCGCCTCCAGCAGCGCGGTCAGGGGCGCATCGGGGGCGACCAGCCCATATTCGCGCAATTCGCGCAGATAGGCCGCGCGCCAGAGGCGGTGGCGGCCCTCATTCCACTCCAGCAGCGCAGCGCGGTCCGGCAGGGTGACGGCCAGCGCCTCATCGGGCCTGGGCGCCGGGCCGAAGCTGATCCATTCGGCTTCCGGCAAGGCGATCAAGCGGGCCCGGCCTCGCCGATGGAGAGGGGTCCGGTGCGGCGCGCTTCCAGCCAGCGTTGCAGGATGCGCACGGCGAAGGCGGCACCATCACGCAGCGGGTCCAGTGCCG
This sequence comes from Acetobacteraceae bacterium, assembly GCA_947462945.1. Taxonomy (GTDB): domain Bacteria; phylum Pseudomonadota; class Alphaproteobacteria; order Acetobacterales; family Acetobacteraceae; genus Roseococcus. Next base: position 10,457 of record CANHTE010000011.1, on the reverse strand, counting down.
CGGCAAGCTTCGCGGCCTCCAGCGCTTCCTCCAGCCGGTTCAGCCGGGTCAGCAGCCGGGCAAGCTCCATATGCAACTCGGCCTGTTGCGGGGCCAGGGCCACGGCGATTTGCAGCAGGGAGAGCGCCTCGTTCAGCCGGCGCTGCAAAAGCGCCAGCTGCGCCAGCAACCGGGGCGGGCGGTGATCTTCCGGGCGCATCTCGAAGGCCTGCCGCAGCAGGGTGGTGGCTTCCTCCATCAGATCGGGCCGGGGTTCAGCCTGGCCGTCATCACCCTGCACCAGGCGGGCGGCGATGCGCCCGGCTTCGAACACATAGCGCGGCTCCGCCGGGTTGGCGGTGCGGCAATGCGCCAGCACCTCCCGCGCTTCGGGCAATTGGCCAAGCTGCGCCAAAGCGCGGCCCAGAAAGAGCATGGCGGTATGGCGTTGCGGGTGCCGCGTCTGGATGAAGCGCAGCGCCTCCACCGCCTCGGCATGTCGGCCCAGATAGAAGAAGGCACGGCCGCGAAAGGTGACGAGCCGCGGATCAAGCGCTGTGCCGGCCCCTCGTTCCGTCAGGGCCAGGACCAGCGGCCATTCCTTCGCCTGGAAGGATTTTTCAACCATGGCCAGCTGTTGCGGAGCGTCCAGCTGATCCAGCAGATGGGTGAGCTCTGGCGCGGGTTGCGGCTTGGGCTCGGCCGATGGAGCGCGGGTTGCGGCGCTGGTTCCTGGTGCGATGAGGGCCGCCGCGCCCGTGGGCCGGCTCAGCCCGCGCTGGCCATCCAGCGCCAGGATCACCGCCCCCTGCGCGGCCTGGGGTGACATGCCGGGCGGCAGCTTCACGCAAAACCGCAGCCGGCCCGGAGCCTGCGGGCGGGGCGGCAAATTCGCGATGTGCCGGCCAAGATCCTGATCCGCCACCCGGAGCTGAAAAATCACCGGGGAAAGGGGCCGCGCCGGATCGCAGAGCCAGCCCTCCAGCCCTTGCTCCGTCACGCCCTCGATCAGGCCCAGCAGCGCCGGGGCAGCCGCATCACCCAGCGGCGCCGCCCAGATGGCGGCAGCGGGGGCGATTTTCGTGCTCATTCGCGCGGCCCGTAGGATTTCACTTCGACCAGCTTCGAACCGAAGCGGTGATTGAGCCGCGCCTTGAGGCGCGCCCGCTCGTCATTGGTGGTATAGACCGAGCGGGCCAGGGCGATGAAGCGCGCCCCGAAATCCTGCCGCGCCTCATGTTCCCGCAGCGCGTCTTCCACCTGCCAGAGGGTGCGGTTCACTTCGCCCAGGCGGGTGACATCCGCCTCCATGTCTGGCCCCAGGGCCGTGCGGTCCAGCCCGGCCAGAATATCGCGCAGCGCGTCCAGTTCCGTCAGCACGAAGCCGCGTGCGGGTTCGCTGTGGATGGCTTCGCGCTTCAGCTCCAGGATGGAGATCTTGTCCAGCAATTCCCCGAAGGAGATGGGCGCCAGGATAGGTGCCCCGGGCCCGCTCAATACACCGCCCTCCCGCCCGAGCAGTCAAACACCGCACCGGTCGAGAAACTGACACCATCCGAGGCGAGGAAGGCTGCCATCTCGGCCACTTCCGATGCGAGGCCGAAGCGCCCCATCGGGATTTTGGACTTCATCCAGGCGATTTGCTCCGCCGTCATCTGGGCAAACAACTCGGTCTCGACGGCGGCGGGGGTGATGCAGTTCACCCGCACCCCGGTCATCGCCAGTTCCTTGCCGAGGGATTTGGTCAGCCCGATCACCCCCGCCTTGGCCGCCGAATAGGCCGAAGCATTGGGGTTGCCCTCCTTGCCCGCGATGCTGGCGATGTTGACGATCCGCCCCCAATTCCGCGCCCGCATTCCCGGCAGCACGACGCGGCAGGTGAGATAGACGCCGATCAAATCCACCTCGATCACCCTTCGCCATTCGGCCACGGGGTAGTCTTCGGCCAGGAGATTCGGCCCCGTGATGCCGGCATTGGCCACCATGATATCGCAAGGGCCGATGGCCGCCTCGGTGCGCGCCAAGGCTGCCTCCAGCGAGGCCGCATCGGTGACATCGGCGGTCTCGGCATGCGCGCCGAGCAGGGGGGCGGCGTTGGCCAGGGCTGCGGCATCCCTGTCCCAAAGCGCCACACGGGCCCCCCCGGCCGCGAGCCGCCGCGCGATGGCAAGGCCCAGCCCGCGCGCACCGCCGGTGATGATGGCCACGCGGCCCGTCAGATCGGTCATGGTCCTTTGACCTCCGGTTCCAGGCTGATGCGCTCAAGCGGTGAGTTGCAGGAGCGCGGGGGTGAACTCTGCCTCGAAGCCCTCCAGTGCCAGGGCCATGGCGGCCTGATCCGCTGCTTCGGCGGCGTGCTCCAGGGCTTCCAGCGCAGGCACCAGGGCCAGCAGGCCGAAATTGCTGGCAAGGCCGCGCAGCGCATGGGCGTGCAGCCTGGTGGCCTGGGCATCAAGGGTCAGCACGGCCTGGCGCAGCTGCGGCGCGAGGCCCAGCATCTCCGTTCGGCACAGGCTGCGTGCCTCATCGAGGCCAGCGGCCGGCGCATCGGCCAGGCCTTCGAAGATGCGGCTGCCATCCTTCAGGGGGGTCGCACGAATGCGGGGGCGGTTGCCCGGTGCACGCCGCCCATTATCCTTTCCCGCCGCGCGGATATCGAGATGCCGTGTCAGCATGCCCAGGGGCAAATCCCGCCGCAGGATGTCGGGCGGCAGCAGTGCCGCAAAGCCTTGGTTCCAGCCCATGAGTCTGCCCTCCGGGTCCACCAGGGCCACTGGCAGGGGCCAGGCCTCGATCAGCGCCGCCTCACGCCGTTCGGCCACCACGCGATTGCTTTGCGTGAGCCGCATCCGCGCCTCGTTGACGCTGAGTTGCCCGGCATGGCGCGCCAGGCTGCCGCGCAGCGCGGCAAGCTTCTGCTTCACCCGCGCCCTGCGCTGCAAGTCTTTGGCAAAGATGAAGCCCAGCGTGCCAAGGCCCAATAGCGGGATCAGCCCGATGGCCAAGGAGCTGGACGCTGGCGTGGCCGAGGCCTCCACCCGGATGATGCCCTCGCGCACCCAAATTCCGGTCTGCACCGGGCCGGCTGTGCCTGCCGCCGCAAGCTCGGCACCCCATCCATTGATGAGCCGCAGGGAGGTGCCGGCCGGCGCCGTCAGCAAGGCCTCCAGGGCCGAAACAGGGATGCGCAAGGCCGGCGTGGCCGCGCCCGGCTGAGCCGGGACAAGGAGGGCCAGCAGCTCCGGCGTGGTCGAGGGATTGCGCGGCAAAAGCTGCAACTGACCGGGTTCGGCACCGGCGAGCATGGCTGTGAGCTCGGGCGGCAGCGCGGTGAAGGCAATGCCCGGCAGGGGCCGCCCCTCACGCTGGGCGGCCAGCAGACGTGCCTCAATGGCGTGGAGATCATGCCTGACGGAAAGCGCGGCGCGGGCGGCATTCTGGGTGGCGGTGATGAGAGCCGCCTGGCGGGCCGCATGCGTGCCGGCCTGCAGCAGCACCCAACCGGTGACGAGCAGCGTCACCACCAGCAGGATGAAGGCGATGGAGGAGCGGCGCAGCAAGTACTGGAACAGCACGCGGCCTGACCTGGCCATGGCTGGGAACCCCCCGGAAATCAGTGCCAGATAATAAACAACCCTGCCCCACCGGCCGCAAGGCCCATCACACCATCAGCATGCCACCATTCACATGGATGGTGGCGCCGGTCACCCAGGCGGCTTCGTCGGAGGCCAGATACGCCACGGCCGAGGCAACATCCTGGGCGCTGCCCATCCGCTTCATCGGGATGCGCGACAGCAGCCCGGATTTCTGTTCCTCATTCAGCTTGTCGGTCATGGGTGTGGCGATGAAGCCGGGGGCGACGACGTTGATGGTCACGCCGCGCGGCGCCACTTCCTGGGCCAGCGCCTTGCTCATGCCGATCAGCCCCGCCTTGGCGGCGGCGTAATTCGCCTGGCCCGCATTGCCGGTGACGCCGACGATGGACGCGATGGAGACGATGCGCCCGGCCCGCCGCTTCATCATGCCGCGCAGGGCGGCGCGCGCGAGGCGGAACGGGGCGTTGAGGTCCACCTCGAGAACCGCGTTCCAATCCTCATCGCCCATGCGCAGGGCCAGCATGTCCCGTGTGAAGCCCGCATTGTTCACCAGAATATCGAGCCTGCCATGCGCGGCCTCGATCCCTTCGACCAACGCGGCCGGTGCCGCCGGGTCATTCAGATCGGCCGGCATCACGCTGGCGCGCTCAGCCAATTGGGCGGCAACGCCCTGGAGTTCCGCCTCTCGCCGGCCGGTCAACACCACATGCGCGCCTTGGGCGTGCAGCGCCTCCGCAATGCCAATGCCGATGCCCGAGGAGGCACCGGTGACGAGGGCGATCTTGCCGTCGAGATTGAACATCAGGCGTTTCCTTTTTCGAGCCGTTTGGCGAGCCAGTAGAGGGTATGGCCGGGCGGATAATCCGGCAGGCTTCCGATGACGCTGTAGCCGAGCTTTTCGTAAAAGCCACGCGCCTGAAAGGAGGCCGTCTCCAGCCGTACGCCCAGGCAGTGCCGTGCCTGTGCCTCCGCCTCGACCGCCTGCATCAGCCGGCGGCCCCAGCCCTGCCCGCGCAGCCCCTCCGGCAGGAACAGCAGTTCGATCCGCACCCAGCCGTAATGCGAGTTGCCCAAAGCGCCACCCACGGTGTGGCGCGCGTTGTCACGCAGCAGCACGGCGAGGTCCAGCCGGTCCCGCCCGCGCAGGCCGGTGGCGGCTTCATTGAAGCCGACCAGCCCATCGAGGATGGCTGCCTGGTCGGCCGCGTCGGGCTGGTCCGTGACGTGCAGGATCATGGGGCGGCAAAGCGCTTCTTCAGGAAATAGCGCGCATGCCCGGGCGGTGAATCGGGGAGGGTACCGAACAGCTCATAGCCGCGCTTTTCGTAGAAGGGCCGCGCCTGCCAGCTCAGCGTGTCCAGATAGGCGCCGATGCAGCCGCGCGCCTGCGCCTCGGCCTCGATCCGGTCGAACAGCGCGGTGCCCAGGCCGCCGCGGCGCAGATCCTCGGGCAGATAGACCATCAGCACATGCAGCCAGGCGCTGTAGCAATGCGCCTGGATGCCGCCGGCGGGCGTCTCCTCACCCTCGCGGAACACCATCAGCCGGAGCGGTTTGTAGCCATGCTCCCCGACGAAAGGGCCATTGAAGCCGCGGAAGCCTTCGACAAGCACCTCGGCGAGCGGCGTCTCCTCCGCCTCGGAAAGAACAATGCGCGTCACAGCGACTTCAGGAAGGCTTCGATATCGGCCGGGTTGTTGATGGCCTGGGCGCTGGCTTCCGGCGCATTGCGCTTCATCAGCCCGGTCAGGACCTTGCCCGCGCCCACTTCGACGAAGCGGGTGCAGCCGGCGGCCACCATGGCGGCCACGCATTCACGCCAGCGCACCGTGCCGGTCACCTGCCGCACCAGCAGGCCACGGATCGCGTCCGGGTCCGAGACGGGGGCGGCGGTCACATTCGCCACCACCGGCACGGCGGGATGCGCCATGGCGGCCTTGCCGAGCGCTTCCTCCATCACGCGCGCGGCGGGCGCCATCATCGCGCAATGGAAGGGGGCGGAGACGGGCAGCAGCATGGCGCGCTTGATGCCGGCCCCCTTGGCGGCTTCCACCGCGCGTTCCACGGCGGCCCTGGCGCCGGAGATCACGACCTGGCCGCCGCCATTGTCATTGGCGACTTCCAGCGTCTCGCCCTGCGCCGCCTGGGCGCAGATGGCGGCGGCCTGCTCGGCCTCGGCGCCCAGCAGGGCGGCCATGGCGCCTTCGCCCGGGGGCACGGCGGCCTGCATGGAATCGCCGCGCAGCCGAAGCAGGCGGGCGGCGGTGGCCAGGTCAAAGCTGCCGGCAGCCGTCAACGCGCTGTATTCGCCCAGGCTATGCCCGGCGACGAGGGACACCTGGCTGGACATGTCGAACCCGCCCTCCTTGCCCAGCACCCGGGCGATGGCGACGGAAACCGCCATCAGCGCCGGCTGGGCATTGGCGGTGAGGGTGAGTTCCTCCGCCGGGCCCTCGAACATCAGGCGGGAGAGCTTCTGGCCCAGCGCGTCATCCACCTCCTGGAAGGTTTCGCGGGCGATGGGAAAGGCTTCGGCAAGGTCTCGGCCCATGCCGGGGGCCTGGCTGCCCTGGCCGGGGAAAACAAAAGCGAGTGACATGGCGTTTCCGTGGTTGGGCGTTTCCGAGATTGGGCGTGTCCGTGTTCGGCGTATGGCGCCAAATCCCTTCGCGCCCGTTTGCTTTCAAGTCAACGGGTGGCGGGCCGGCCTCAGAAATCCAGGCCGCGCTGCGCCTTGATGCCCGCCTGGAAGGGGTGCTTCACCTCCCGCATCTCGGAGACGAGGTCGGCGTAATCCATGATCTCAGGCTTCGCATTGCGGCCGGTGAGGATGACGCTGGTGCGAATGTGGCGGGCTTCGAGGGCCGCCAGCACGGCCTCCACCGTCACGTAGTCGAATTGCAGGGCGATGTTGATTTCGTCCAGCACCACCAGGTCATGCTCTCCGCTCCTCAGCATTTCCGCCGCCACGGCCAGCGCTGCCTGTGCGGTGCGCGTGTCACGCGTGCGGTCCTGCGTGTCCCAGGTGAAGCCCTCGCCCATGGTGCGCCAGACGACCTGGCCGCCCAGCTTGTCGAAGAACTGCTTTTCGCCGGTGGGCCAGTCGCCCTTGATGAATTGCACCACGCCCACACGATGCCCCCAGCCCAGCGCCCGGATGATGACGCCGAAGGCCGAGCTGGATTTGCCCTTGCCATCGCCGGTATGCACCAGCACCAGGCCGCGATCGGGGTCCCCTGCCTCGGTGACGCGACGGCGCTGCTCGGCCTTCAGCGCCTGCATCTCGGCCTTGTGGGTTTCGTCATCCGGCATGGGCATTCTCCTGTTGCCGCGCAGATGGTCACGATTTCGCCGATGGCGAGGGCGGGCGGACCAATCCGCAGGGCCAGGGTGCTATAGCGGGGCTGGGCCGTCTTCGCCATGCGGGGCCGAGCTTGGGCGCGCCGTAAAACCCTGCTATCCGCCCTGCCATGCGCGCTCTCCAGCTCCTCGCCGACCGTGACCTCCGCCTCATGGACATCCCCCCTCCGCCGCCGCCCGGCCCGGGCGAGGTGCAGCTGGCGATGCGGGCCGTGGCGCTGAATCACATTGATGTCTGGGGCTGGCGCGGCATGGCCTTCGCCAAGCGCGAATTGCCCATCAGCGTCGGCGCCGAGGGCGTGGGCGAGGTGGCGGCGCTGGGCCCAGGGGTAGATGGGGGGGTAGATGGGGGGGTAGATGGCGGGGTGGCCCGCCTCAGCCTGGGCCAGATGGTCGTGCCCTATGGCGGTCTGACCTGCGGCACCTGCAAGGAATGCCTGCGCGGGCGCGACAATCTGTGTGAGAACATCCAGGGGATTCGCGGCTTCCATGTGAATGGTTTCGCGCGTGGCCTCATCAACATCCCCGCGCGGCTCTGTGTCCCCGTGCCCGCCGGCGTGACGGCCGAGGACGCGGCTTGCGGCGGCATCACCTTCTCGACCGTGCAGCATATGCTGTTTGACAATGCGAGGCTGGAACCGGGCGAGACCGTGCTGGTGCATGCTGCCGGCTCTGGCATCGGCACCGTGGCGGTGCGCATGGCCAAGGCCATCGGCTGCACCGTCATCGGCACGGTCGGCGATGAATTCAAGGCGGAGAAGGCGCGCGCCGAAGGGGCCGATTACGTGGTGAACTACAACACTGACCGCTTTGAAAGCGTGGCCCGCCGCGTCACCGGCAAGCGCGGCGTGGATGTGGTGTTCGAGCATGTGGGCGCGGCCACCTGGGCGGGCTCCCTTCTCTCGCTCAAGATGGGTGGGCGGCTGGTCACCTGCGGCAGCACCAGCGGTGTCTCGGCCGAGACCAATCTGATGATGATCTTTCAGCGCCAGTTGCGCATCCAGGGCAGCTTCGGCGCCACGCTGCGCAACATTGCCGAGGGGCTGGAAAAGATGGCCCAGGGCGTGCGCCCCGTGCTGGACACGGTTCTGCCGATGGAGCGCTTCGAGGAGGGCCTGGCCCGGCTTGAAGCGCGCAACGTCTTTGGAAAGATCGTCATCAAGCTGTGAAGCGGCTGCACCGGATCGGCGATTGGCTGGTCGCCTGGCTGTCGCGCCGGGTGTTTGGCCTGCTGCGGCTGCTGGGCCCCGACCGCGCGTCCAACCTGGGGGCCTGGGTGGCGCCGCGCATCGGCCGGTGGTTGCCGCATCACCGCCATGCCATGGCAAATCTGCGGCTGGCCTTCCCGGAGAAATCCGAGGCGGAGCGTGTGGCCATCGCCCGCCAATCCTGGGAAAATCTCGGGCGCACCGTCTGCGAATATCCGCATCTCGGCGTGCTCTATGATGGCGACGGCAAGCGGGTGGAATCGCAGGACGCCACCAAGGCGCAATTCGCCCAGATCCGGGACGCTGGCCGGCCCGTCCTGATCTTTGGCGCGCATCTGGCCAATTGGGAATTGCCTGCCGTCATTGCCCATGCCTTTGGCCAGCGCGCCGCCATCCTGTATCGCACGCCGAACAACCCCTTCATTGCCGCCGATATCGTGAAGACCCGCGCGCCGATCATGGGTGAGCTGATTCCCGCCGGCATTTCGGCGCCCATCCGCATGACCCAGGCGGTGGATGCGGGGATCAATCTGGGCATGCTGGTGGATCAGCGCTTCGGCCGGGGGCCGCGCGTGCCCTTCTTCGGCCATCCCGTCGCGGCCAATCCCTTTATCGCGCGGCTGGCGCGGCGTTTCGAGGCGCCGGTGCATGGCATGCGCGCCGTTCGGCTGCCGAATAACCGGTTCAGCCTGGAAGTCACCGCGCCGCTCGATCTGCCGCGCGATGCGGCAGGCAGGATTGATGTGGAAGCGGCAACCGCGATGATCAATCGCGTCATTGAGGATTGGGTGCGGGAAAATCCTGGCCAGTGGCTCTGGATGCATCGCCGCTGGCGGCCCTGAGGGGTCAGCCCCCCAGGGCCTTTATGCTCAGAATACAAACCGCGTCCCGATGATGGCGCTCCGTCCCGGTGTTTGGAAGCCGTTCACGGGCTCCCATTTGCTGTCCGTCAGGTTGCGCCCTTCGAAGAAGGCCGTGATCTGCGGCGTGATGGGATAGCTGGCCGTCAGGTTGAACAGCGTGCCGGACTTGTTGTTGCGCTGGGCACTCACGCTGGCGCCACTGTTCAGATAGGTGGCGAAAGCGCCTTCGGGCGTGCGGCCCGTGAACAGCAGCTGCGGCGTGATGACCAGGCCCCGCACCGGTTCGATCCGTGCCGAGACACTCACCACGCTTTCCGGCCGGCGTGGCAAGGCGAGGCCGGTTTGTCCATCCGTCGCGTCGGTGATGGTCCAGGCCAAATCCGTGGTCAGCCAGGCTGCGGGGCGCAGCGCCCAGGCCAGTTCCACGCCCTTGATATTGGCACTGGCGATATTGACCAGCGAGTTGAACCGCGCGTTGAAGTTGATGAGGTCCGTCACGCGGGACTGGAAGAAGGTGAAGCCGATGGTCGAGAAACGCGGCTGACCAAAGGCCGGGATATCCATCTCGGCGCCGAATTCATAGCCGATGCTGGTCTCCGGCCGCAGGTTCGGATTGCCCCGAAATGTCGTGCCGATGGCGCCGAAGCGCTGATACAGCGAAGGCGCGTTGAAGGCCGTGCCGCCCGAGGCGCGGATGCGCATATTCGCCTCCGGCACCGCGAGAACCGCGCCCACACGCCAACTCGTATAGCTCGTGAAGCTGGAGACACTGTCATGGCGCAGGCCGCCCGTCACATCGAGGCGATCCCAGAAGCGATACTGCACCGCCGCATGCCCGGCCGTGGTGTCCTGCTTGGCGTTGACGGTGGTCCGGAAGGGCTGGTTGCCGGCGAAGCTTGTCACATCCTCATGCGCGTAATTCACGCCGAAAGTGATGGCGCCGTCATTCGCCACACCGAAGCTGGGCAGACGCACCACATTGCCCCAATCCACCGATTGCCGCGTGCCGCGGTAATAATCCTGGGTGCGCGCGCTGCTGAGGATGTCGGGCAGGTTGGAATAGGTGCGGCGATCCTCCGTGACGGCCAGGCGAAGGCCGGTGGTCCAGGCGCCGTCAAACAGGCGGGATTCGCCGCGGATCTGGCCCATCCAGCGCCGGTCATCGCCGGTGTAGTTCGGGTCATCGCGCGGCACGCTGTCCAGCCCGGTGCGGTTCTCCCGCCAGCGTACCAACCCCTCCAGCCGGGTGCCGGGCATGACGGTATAGCCAAGCCGTGCGGTGGCATTCGTGCTGTTGAAGCCATCCGCCTCACCCAGCGTGCGGAAGAAGCGGGAGGCGGTGGCGTTGGAACCCTGGGTGGAGACGTTGTTCAGGCTGGCCAGATAGTCGAAGGCCCCCACGGTACCGGCCACTCCGCCACCCGCCCGCAATGTGCGCTGGGAACCCCCCG